>JBIIUD010000402.1:0-4051 GCA_044340175.1 Verrucomicrobiaceae bacterium | reverse complement strand
GGTGGGGAGTGAGGGATTTGTGGAGGAAGTGTTCGGGGAGAGGCGGGACTTGTTTGGGCCGAAGCGGGAGCGGGGGGCGCGGCTTTTGGCTGGGGAGTTGTCCACTTTGCGTGATCTGCGTGGATCAGGAAGGGTCTGAGGTGAGCGACAAAGAGGCGCTATCAATCGCAAAGAAGAAACAAGAAAGGTGAGTTCTCAGGCTGGTGACTGCAAGCGAAGCAGCGCTTGAGCCACTCAAACGATCGCGGAATTCATGATCAATCAAGAACTGCATGACTCAGCTTTCTATTCCAAGCGCCGTCTGGCAGAGCCTTCAATTCGAGTGGCTCTGGGTGTATTATGGCGATGTGCCGCGTGCTGAGATTTGGTCGGGCGAAATCGCGGTTCCGGCGGGTTGGTTTTGGGTGGATCGTGGTCTGGCTTGTATGGAGGTCGCAGGTCGAGTCGTCACTGTGCGGCCAGGACAGAGTTTCTTTTCCGCGCCTGGCAACCGCCGCCAATGGTTCGCGGCCGGTACGCGCTTGCTTTCGGTGGGACTGCGCTGCCTGATGCCCGGGGGGCGACCGCTCTTCCAGGACGGATTGAATGTCGCGATGCCCCGTGCCGATTCGGAGCGATTGCGCAAAGCCACGCTCTCTCTCTTCCGCGCTGTGCATGGTCGCAGGCGGCAAGTTACCTTCCAAGAAGCCAGCGCGCCTGCCGTGCGGACGCTTGCTGCTTGGTGCGCGCACGAGGGCGCGTTTCGTGAGTGGTTTGGCGTTTACCTCGGTGCTTTAGAGCGGCTCGGTGTTCAGCCTGCGTGGGCGCAGCGCTCCAAAGACCCACGACTCGAGTGTTTGCTCAGGGCTTTGAACGATTGGCCGCTGGATCAGCCGCTGCGGCTGGTCTCGCTCGCCCAGCAGGCGGGACTCGGTGAACGCCGCGCGCGTGATCTGCTTCGAGCGCGCCTTGGTTTCACTCCGCAGGCTTGGTTGGAGAGGCGGCGGCTTGATCATGCGAAATCGGCGCTGATGGCGGATGGTTTGTCGGTGAAACAAATCGCGTATGCCCTGGGCTTTCGTCATGCCCCGCATTTCACCGCGTGGTTCAAGCGCGCCACCACCCTGACGCCGACCGCTTTCCGCAGCGCGCATCTTCACACTGAAGCAGCTTGAAGAAAAAGTGGGTCGGCCTTCATAAGCCGGATTCTGTTCCTCGGGCCTCACGGCCTCTGGTGTAGTCATTTGTCTGTCAGACCGGATCACCCGGCCCTCTTCCGTCCCTTCGAAAAGGTTCAGAATGCGACTATTACCCGGAGTCATCCACTCCGCCGAGGCGGAGCTTGCGGCCGAGTCGGCCTTTCCCCTGTTCTGTCTTGCACCACGTGGGGTTTGTCCTGCCTCCTTCCTTGCGGTTGGAGCGGTGAGCTCTTACCTCGCCTTTTCACCCTGGCCCTGCGTGGCCTGAGCCCCGCAAGGTGGTATGTTTTCTGTGACACTTTCCGTTGCCCCGGCTTACGCCAAGGACCCCCGCGCTTTCACGCGGCACGTTACTCTATGGTGTCCGGACTTTCCTCTCGTCCGCATCTGACCGAGGTCAAACCGACGAGCGACCACTCCGACCGACCCACCGCTACGTTAGGGCATGAAGGCAATGGGTGCAACCTGGAGAAACAGCGTTTCGAGGATCCCCGGATCAAGCTCGCCCTGTGCGCTTTTCAAGCATCGTGGGGTGTAAGGTTCTAACGCAGTCGCGCGCCGGTTCCAGGCGATTCTGAAAGGGTGACACGCCCGCCAGCAATGAGCACTCCATCAGCGATGTCGTGGGCCAGCAAAAGCGCTCCATCGAGGTCGGCATCATCAAGCAACGGCAGGAGTTGGGCGGTAGCGCTGATGCCGATGCTGGACTCGCACATGCAGCCGACCATGACGCGCAACCCGAGCATGCGGGCATGCTGGATCATGCGGCGTGCGGGTGTGAGCCCACCGGCTTTGGCCAGCTTGATATTGATACCGCTGAAGCAGGTGGCACAGCGCGCCACATCTGACTCCACCTGACAGGCCTCGTCGGCGATCACGGGCAGCACGCAGTCGCGATGCACTTTTTGCATGCCTTCCCAGTCGTCGCGTGCGAGGGGCTGTTCGATGAACTCGACACCGAGCTGTTTGAGCTCAGGCGCCATCTTGAGCGTTTGTTCCACCGTCCAACCGGTGTTTGCATCGATACGGAGGATGGCATTGGTATGGCGGCGGAGTTCACGCACGATGGCCAGATCATCCTTGGAACCGAGCTTGATCTTATAAACGGGCCAGCCCGCAAATTCCCGCATCTTAGCGATCATGCGTTCGATTGTATCGAGCCCGATGGTGTAATTGGTTGGAGGTAGGTCAGTGGAATCGAGACCCCAAAGGCGCCATATGGGTAACTGACGGCGTTTGCCCCACAGGTCATGCGCTGCTTGGTCGAGCGCGCATAATGCAAACGGATGCTTTCCCAGCACCGGCTGCATCCGTGTCCAAAGCTCGCTCGGCTCATCGAAATCGGCTGCTTCAATGACAGGACGAGCGATCTCCAGGGCGGCGCGGGCACTGCTAGCGTCAAACTGCGGCCAGGAGCGCGAGGAAGGGCTCTCTCCGCGTCCGGTGTGGGCGCCAGCGCGGAGTTCGACGAGCAGATTATGCTGTGTGGTGAGCGTGCCATTCGCCGTCGTAAACGGGTGACGGAGGGCTAAAGTCAGGTCTTGCAGATGCAGTTTCACCGTCAAAGAAGGGGGCGCTTTCCAAGGATCTAATTGAGACCGTTCACAAAATCGACCAACTCCTGACATTCGAAGAAGGAGGGGCCGACTTTATGGCCTTCCCCACGAACGAGCTTCACGGTGATCGTGCCCCCGGCAGATTCGTACCGTTGTTTGAGCAGTTTTGTGTTCAAATCATAGGGCACCACGACATCGCTATCGCCATGGACGACAAACATCGGCACCTTGTTCGCAGCGAGCGCGGAGAGGTTATCGATAGGGTTAAATTCGGCTAGGCGTGCTATCAGTTCGGTCTCCGGCAGGGCAAAATCGACCAGTGTGGGCTCTTTTGAGTTTTTGAGTGGCCAGCTGGCCAGATTGCACACGGGATAAATGCCGACCCAGGCCTTCACCTTATCGGGATGCCTAACGGCCCAAGCTAAGGTCATCAGACCACCCCGACTCTGACCGAGGAGAATTGGTTGAGGCGAAAAGCCGCGTTTTACCATGGCATCATAAAAGAGGGTGAACTTTGCGGTGCTGGCAGGTGAACCGCGGACCTCGCCAAGATCAAAGCCGGCGAGACTGATGCCTGCTTTCATCAAAGCCTCGAAATACATCGGGCGACCCGCAAGTGAGACACCTGCATTGAGCGTTGGAGCATACCAGAGCCATGGTTTGCCTGCGCGGGCTTTCGGCGCGTCATACAGCACGGCTTGATGACCGGCGACCTCAAAGACCTCAGCTTTCCTGGGCAAAGGCTCTTGTGCGAACGATGGCGAAGCGATCAGGGAGATGACCCAGAGGATGTGGTGTTTCATAGGTGGGATTGATGGGCAAAGAAAGACTAACTTAAGAGGCAGCGATGACCAACCGAAGTGGCGAACCCGCCGTTCTCAGATTTGTCTGCTGTCGGCGAGGACGCATTGGCCTCTGGGTAGGTTTCATTGAAGGGTGAGCATCAACGTAGCAAAGCGGCGGCCGATCTCTTCTTGCGCGGCGGTGTCGAAGTGAACGTGGTCGCCGATGTGCGTTTTTAGATCGCGGGCATCCACACAAGCAGTATGTGGCATTTGCTTGGGGAGGGCGAGCAGGATTTCGTTCATCGCCGCCTTATTTGGCAGGGACTCTGCAGCCCCCATCTCGCCAATGGTGCAGGCGATGAAAGGCAGGGTGGGTTGGTGGAGATCTGCGCGCAAGCTTTTGACAAGGTTTTGGAGTTTATCGGCATGGACCGAGCGGGCTTCTGGCTTGGCATCAGCCTCTCCTTGCAACCAGATCACTCCACGGAGTCTGGGTTTAAGGGGGGCGGCCGTCTGGAGGGCGAGTTGAGCC
>JBIIUD010000401.1:0-4055 GCA_044340175.1 Verrucomicrobiaceae bacterium | reverse complement strand
GGCGCTGGGGGATCGATCGTATTTCCAAAAGCACTTTGACCGTCGCAAAGACGGGCGGGCCTCGGCACGGCTGTCGGCGCGGTTACGGCCGTTTTTGCTGCGGCGCACGAAGGGGCAGGTGGCGGGTGATCTGCCACCGCGCAGTGAGGAGGCGATGATTTGCGAGATGACGGCGGAGCAGTCGGCGGCCTATCAAGCGGAGCTGGCGCGGGCCCAGCAGATGGTGCTGACGGCGGCGACGTATGACGCGCTGAACAAGAACCGGTTTGCGATTCTTCAGGCGCTGACGCGGCTGCGGCAGATCTGCTGCCATCCGTCCCTGGTGGGCGCGGGTACTGATGATGGGGCGAAGCTGACGGCGGTGCTGGAACTGATCGAGGAGCTGCACGCCGAAGGGCATAAGGTGCTGCTGTTTAGCCAGTTCGTGCGGATGCTGACGATCCTGCGGGAGCGACTGAAGAAAATGGACATCCCCTGCCACTGGCTGACCGGAGCGACGAATGATCGGGCATCGGTAGTGAAGGCGTTCCAAGAGGATGAAAAGGCGTCGGTGTTCCTGCTGTCGCTGAAAGCTGGCGGGTCGGGCTTGAACCTGACGGCGGCGAGTTATGTGATCCTCTATGATCCCTGGTGGAACCCAGCGGTGGAAGCGCAGGCGATTGACCGGGCGCACCGGATCGGCCAGACGCAGCCGGTGATGGCGTATCGCATGATCACGAAGGGGACGATCGAAGAGAAGATCCTGACGCTGCAGCAGAAGAAGCAGATGATGTCGGCGAACATCCTGGGTGAAGAAGGCTTCTCGAAGTCGCTGGGCCGGGATGACTTCGCGTATCTGTTCGATCTGGAACGTGAGGAGTCGGCGTGGCAGGAGGAGCTGAAGGGGACTCAACTATGAGCGGTTCCACTGCTGAGTGAGATGAAGAATCGATTCAGGTAATGCCGGAGGGGACTTGCAGAGCGAAGTCACCCGCCAGAAAATTGGCGACGAGAAGCCATGGGCAATAGAGTTGAAGCAACGCGGCGGAGTAAATCCGTTCTGCGGATGCGGGGCAATTGAGGGTCGGGATGGGGAGCGGAACGAAGCCATTGGACTTCGGGGAAAATGATCGCCTAAAGGCTTGACTCCAACGGCAGTCCACCGGAGTGACATTTCCGAAGTACAGGGCCAGGCCGGAGGGCGGTTTGGTGTGAAAGGGAGCAGTGCGTCTTGACTTTGCCTTACGGCTTGGCATTTGATCCGCTCTCTTTTCTGACCCGATGCACAAATCCTCTCAACTGATGGCCGAGCCCTTGCTTTATGAGGTGCGCGAATCCTCCATTCATAACACGGGGATCTTTGCGGCGGCGGACATCCCACCGGACACGCGCATCGTGGAGTATGTGGGGGAGAAGATCACAAAGAAGGAGTCGATGAGGCGCGGTATCGCGCTGATGGAGAAGGCGAAGGAGACGGGGGATGCGGCGGTGTACATTTTTACGCTGAACAGTCGCTATGATCTGGATGGGGCGGAGGGGGACAATCCAGCGCGCTACATCAATCATTCCTGTGACCCGAACTGTGATGCGTTCATCGAGAAGGGGCGCATTTTCATTTATTCGAAGAAGGCGATCAAGAAGGGCGATGAACTGACCTACAACTACGGGTTTGGGTTGGACACCTGGGAAGATCACCCCTGCCTGTGTGGGACGGATCGCTGCGTGGGGTTCATCGTAGACGAGAGCCACTGGCCGAAGTTGAAGCGCATCCTGAAAAGGCATGCTGCCAGTCGGAAGAAGTTCCTTGAGGAACAGGAGGCGGCGCTGGTGGAAGCCACGAAACCTGCCAAAAAAGCGCGCAAAGCGGCGAAGGCTTAAGGAGTGGCTGGGCCGTGATCGTGCGCGGGGATTGGGGAATCAGGGGTTGGTTTTTACTACACGGTTTTTGTCCGAAGCGGAAGCGTGGCTTGATCCCCAGGTATTCCGCTCTAGGGTGATGTGACCATGACAACGCCCCCCATTTTCTTGACGACGGATGCGCACCTGCTGGTGCCGGTGGATTTCTCGAATCATTCTCGTACCGCCCTCCACGCGGCGGCCGACATGATCCGGAAGACGGGGGTGGGACGGCTGACGCTGCTTTCGGTTGTGGAACCGCCGACGAGCGGGATGCGCATTCAGACGGCGGATTTGCACAAGAGCATGGAAGAGGAGACGGCACGCAAGCTGCATGAGTGGGCAAAGGTGGAGATTCCTGACATCGAGACGTCCCAGATTGCGGCGGTTTGCGGTATTCCCGGGGATGAAATCTGTGAGCAGGCGGTCAAACGGGGAGTGAATTTGATCGTGATCGCCACGCACGGCCATACCGGGTTGAAGCACTATCTTTTGGGCAGTGTAGCAGAGAAGGTGGTGCGGAACGCGAAGTGTCCGGTGCTGGTGGTGCGGTGAGGGGAGCTTTGATCGGCTAAAGCCTTAACTCCAACGGTTGCCAGATTCGGCCCACACTTCCGCGCTTACTTGCCAGCAGGTTTGGGTTTGGGGCGGTCTTGTTTGGGGTGGCCTTCGAGGGGGATGGGGGCGAGTTTGGCTTCGGCGGGGAAGTCGTCGGGGAGGTCGGCAGTGCGGGCGCAGGCGCCGGTGGCGGCCCATTCGGTGCCGCGTTGCAGGGTCTCGTAAAAGCCGCGGCAGAGCATGGAGTAGTCGGCATGGCCGAGGGTGGTGTGGAAGACGCGGCCTTTGCCGTAATTGATGACCATCAAATTCGGCTCTTTTTCAGCGGTGAGGTCAGAGACGGAGGCGGTCAGGATGGTGACGTTCTCGGCGGGGCCGCGGAGGCGGCTGTAAAGCTCGTCCTGGGTGTGCAGCCAGCGGGCAGGCAGACCCTGGGTGATGGGGTGGTCGGGGGTTTGGACTTCGACGACGAATTCGTGCTGCGGGCCGTGCGCGCCGCCGTTGCCGGCGCTGGTGTCGCGGAACAGTTTGCCGTCTTTGACGTAGAGCCAGGGACCGGATTTTTCATTGCGCCCACCCCAGCCGCCGACGCCGATCATACGGTTGTACTCGGGCCAGTCGCCGAAGGCGTTGTTGGCGGCGTGGACGGGGACAAAGCCGCCGCCGTTTTTGACGTAGGCATCGAAGGCGGTGCGGATGGATTCAGGCCAGAGTTCGCCATTGTAGTTCGAGACGACGACGTCGTAGGCAGTGAAGTCGGGTTTCCAGGTGGCCCAAGCGTCGGCGGGGGAGCCCTTAGGCGGGGTGGTGGAGACGGTCACGGTGAAGGCACCGGAGGACTCCAGGGCGTGCCGGAGGACGGGGGTGGTGATTTCCCACTTGTGATTGTTTTGGCCGTCGAGGATGAGGGCTTTTAATTTGGGCTGGGGGCTGTTGGCCAGGGTGAGGAGACCGGTGAGGGCGAGGAGGGGGAGGAGGAGGCGCATGAGGGGGAGGGGTTAATAATCAGTAATCAGTAATCAGTGGTCAGTGGTCAGTGGTCAGTGGTCAGTGGTCAGTGGTCAGTGGTCAGTGGTCAGTGGTCAGTGGTCAGTGGTCAGTTTTCAGTTTTCAGTTTTCAGTTTTGCTAGGGCGGTGGGGGTTGAATTTGGCGTAGGCGAGGAAGGCGAGGCCGACGAGGATCATGAAGAGGGTGAAGAATTGGCCTTTGGTGAGGCCGAGGATGGGCTCGGAGCCGTGGTCGGGCTGGCGAAGGTTTTCCAGGCTGATACGGGCGATGGCGTAGAGCAGGAAAAAGAGGCCGGTGAGGACGCCGTGTGGGAGGCGGGGGAATTTGAGACGCAGGGTGAGCAGGATGACGGTAATGAGGAGGCCCTCGCCAAAGGCTTCATAAAGCTGGGAGGGATGGCGGGGGTGGAGGATGTTTTCGAGCTGCTGGCGGCCGCCGGCATTTTCCTCGAACCAACGGATGATGTCGGGGCTGTGCTGGAGCTGGGGCGGGAGGGCGATGGGTTGGCCGCCCTGGGCGAGGTAGTCCTCGTGGTGGAGTTCGGTGGGGAATTTGACGGCCCAGGGGACGGTGGTGACGCGGCCGAAGAGTTCGCCATTGATGAAGTTGGCAA
>JBIIUD010000400.1:0-4060 GCA_044340175.1 Verrucomicrobiaceae bacterium | reverse complement strand
CCCGGATCCGATCAGGCTGCGGCGGTGAGCGGAGTATTTAGCGGCTTCCTCCTGCTGCCTGCGTTCGAGCAGGCGTGAGCGCAGAATGGTGAGGGCCTTTTCCTTGTTCTTGATTTGGCTGCGTCCATCCTGGCAGCGGACAATTGTTCCGGTAGGGACGTGCAAGACTTGCACGGCGGAGTCGGTGGTGTTGACACCCTGACCGCCCGCGCCGGAGGAGCGGCAGACTTCGATGCGGACCTCGTCCATGTTCAGATGCATGTCGATCTCATCCGCTTCAGGCAGCACAGCGACGGTGGCGGTGGAGGTATGAATGCGACCTTGAGCCTCCGTGGCGGGCACGCGTTGGACGCGATGGACACCACTTTCGTACTTGAGGATGCGGAAGACATCTTCACCTGAAATCTTGGCCACGACCTCGCGGAAACCTCCGACTTCGGAAGAGCTGGTCTCGAGCACTTCGGTACGCCAACCGCGGTTTTCAGCAAAGCGGGTGTACATGCGCAACAGATCGGCAGCAAACAGGGATGCTTCATCGCCGCCGGTTCCGGCACGGATTTCGAGGAGAGCGTCCCGGCCTTCGAGGGGATCTGGTGGGAGGATGGCAAACTGAATGGCGGTTTCGAGTTCTTCGAGTCGATGCTCCAGGGAAGGGATTTCTTCGGCCGCCATCGAGGCCATGTCGGCATCACCGGAATCCGCCATTTCGCGCGCCTCGCGCAGCTCTGACTGCGTTTTCAGATAGGCGTCCCAGTCCGTGAGAAGGCGTTGCAGCAGTCGGTGTTCACGCAGTGTTTCGGAGCTTTTTTTGGCATCATCAAAGAAACTGGGGAAGCCCATGAGATCTTCGAGTTCGTCGAAGCGGCGGCGTTTGGTTTCGATGATGGAAGTGTAGTCCATGAGAGGGAACTGGGCGTGGGGGGCAAAGAAAAACGGTGCCGTGTCGCGGGGACACAGGCACCGTTTGAAGTGGGATCAGGAAAAAGAAACTAGGCTCCAGCGGAGGCAAGCTTTGGCTTGGCACGGCGGGCGGCGGTGGAGCCGTAACGTTGAGCGAACTTGTCCACGCGACCAGCGGTGTCAACGAAGCGGGTCTCACCAGTGAAGAACGGGTGGCAACCAGCGCAGATACCAATCTTCAGGTTTTCGACGGTGGAGAAGGTTTGATAAACCGCACCGCAAGTGCAGGTGATGGTCGTTTCGAAGGTGGTGGGGTGGATGGCGTCTTTCATGAGGGTGAGGTCCACGGGAAGCTGACGAGGCAGTCAAAGGCGGCTTTCGTCAGGGCGTGGGGGTGTGAAGAATAAAGGGAAACGGGTGAGGGTCAATGGATTTTTAAAAGGCTAGCCTGATTCATGAGACTTCGACTGCAAACACTGAAAAGCCCATGAATCATCCAGGCTAGGATTCCAAAATGACCGTTGTTTTGGAGTTTCCTTTGATTTGAGACAAGCTAATCTGCTGAAACTAGCAAATTGACGGCACACGTTTTGAGCACACCTCCCACAGCATTTCAGAAAAAGGCGCTTTGGACGGCGATCACTGCGGTGTCTTTAACCCTCACGGGTGCGATCGCCATTGGATTGATCTACAGTGGCACTCGGGTTCTGGCTTTTCTGCAACCGTTTTTGGTTCCCTTTGCGATTGCGGGTGTGCTTGCCTATCTGCTAGAGCCCGGAGTGGTATGGCTGGAAAAAAAGGGACTGACACGGCAGCGGGCTGTTCTCCTGGTGTTTGCGGCTTTCACGTTGGCCTTCTTCGGTATCGGTTGGTGGCTCGTTGCTAAAGTGGGAGCTCAGACGCGCGATTTGGATGTGAAGTTGGGGGCTTATGCGGAAAAAACGAGAGTTTCCGTGTTGAAGTTCAAGAACGAGATGGAGTCAAAGTACGGCATTGATTTGACTTCGTTTTTCCCCGTGGGCAGCGAGATTGCGCCAAGCACGGATGCTGGCAAAGGCGAGGTTACGGCCCGCCTGCCGTTGCCACCAGTCGCGGCCTCTGACGATGAAGCATTGAAGGCGTCAGCAGTTCCTTTGCCAGAGTCGTCGATCGTGCAGGAAATACTCGAGGCTGACACTGAGGACGGGGAAATGTCATTGAAGGATTTCTTGTCGGGAAATTGGGTCAAGCAGTCATTGCCAGGACTGTTAGCAGGGGTTTGGAAAACAGTGCGGACCAGTGTGGGTGGGGTTTTGGGAGCCTTTGGTTTCCTGTTATCAATGATCATTGTGCCGCTGTATCTCTATTACTTTTTGATCGAGAGTGCGAAGATCAAGGAGACATGGTCGAACTACCTGCCAATCCGAGCTTCGGCTTTTAAGGATGAAGTGGTGGACTGCCTGACGGAGATCAATGGCTACTTGGTGGCGTTTTTTCGGGGGCAGTTGTTTGTGAGCGTGCTCAACGGCATATCAACGGGTGTCGGTCTCATGGTCATTGGACTGGATTTTGGATTGATGATAGGGTTGCTTTTGTGTGTTTTGGGAATCATTCCTTACTTAGGCATCGCTCTATGCTGGATCCCGGCGGTCCTGATCGCGACGGTGCAGGGGGGAAGCGCTTTGATTCCAGGGGACCCTTGGTGGATGCTGCCGCTGGTGGTGAGCCTTATTTTCGCGGTTGTTCAACAGATAGACGGTTTTCTCATCACGCCCCGAGTGGTGGGTGAGTCCGTGGGTTTGCATCCGATGACAGTGATTGTGTCGGTGTTGGTGTGGAGTCTGCTCTTGGGGGGATTGCTTGGGGCAATTCTTGCCGTGCCGTTGACGGCGTCAGTGAAAGTGCTTTTTCAGAGGTATGTCTGGCTGGCAAAATGGGCTCCGCAGACAGTCGGTGGGGCGCGCGAACATGGTGGCTAGCGCCAGTTCAGGCTGAACTCGGCGATTGGCAGTTGCCCATGTGGAATCGCGGAATTCGGGTTAAAACTAGGGATGAGCACAAAAAAAGGCGCCTTTTTTCAAGGTGTAGCAAAGCAAAGTCTTGCAACTTTTCTTATTTCGCTTCAAAAATGAACGGTTCTGGGCCTTATCGGTCCGAAAATGTTCCAACCCCTCCAACTGAATTATGTTACTGACAGCAATTAAAGTGAAACTGGCCGCATTGGTGGTCGTCGCCGGTATCGATACCGACGAACTCAAGACCCTCAGCCCGGAAATGAAATCCGTCCTTGAACAACTGGCGATTGACCAGAAGGACGATAAGAAGGACCTGAATGCGGTGATGACGGAAGCGGTCAAGAAGGTCAATGACCTAGCGACCGCAGGTGACAAAGACGCGAATTATGCTCTGGGCCGGTGGACAGTGACGGGCGTTCTGCAAGGAGCTCAACTCGAGCAGACCATTGCTTTCTACAAGACCGCTGCGGACAAGGGCCAAGTGCCTGCTATGTCTGAACTGGGTCAGATCATGCTGCAAGCCTACAGCCAAGACGCTGGCAAAGTGGCTGAGGCGGTCGAATTGATTCAAAAAGCCGAAGCAGGCGGTGACCGTGCCGCCCGTCGTCTTTTGGCAAATCTGCACCTCAATGGCGTGGCCAAATTGGAGAAGAGCGCTGAGAAGGCCCGCGATCTTTTGGTCAAAGGCAGTGAAGGCGGTGACGGTGAAGCGACATTCATGCTGCACCAGCTCTACTCCGTGGGCGTGACCGGCAGCACCATCCTCAAAGACGACAAGAAGGCTTTGGAACTGCTGAAGAAGGCCGCTGAAGAGCAAGGCAATCCTGTGGCGATGAGCACACTGGGGGCGCGTTTGTTCAACGGTGACCAACCCACTGAAGGTGGGGCGGCTCTAGTTCAGAAGAACCCTGAGAACGCCATGAAAATGTTCACCCAAGCGGCGGACAAAGGCAACCCTGCGGCGAATCGCCTGCTGGCCCAAATTCATGAAGAAGGGCTTGGCGGTCAGAAGAAGGATTTGAAAAAGGCGCTGGAGTTCTACAGCAAAGCTGCCAATGGCCGCGATCCTGAAGCTCTGTTCCGCATGGGTGTGGCATCCGAACAAGGTTGGATGGATGCCGATTCCAAGGAAGTCCTGGTTCAACCTAATGCAAAGAACGCTCTGG
>JBIIUD010000398.1:0-4080 GCA_044340175.1 Verrucomicrobiaceae bacterium | reverse complement strand
CTCCGATGTCCGTGTTCTTATCCATCGGATCACCGACACGGAGGGTCGCTAACCGACGCTTCAACCGCACCAGCACCTCGTCCGCCACACTTTCCTGCACCAGCAATCGCGACCCCGCACAGCACACGTGCCCTTGGTTGAAAAAGATCCCATTGATGATCCCCTCTACCGCCTGATCCAATGGCGCATCTTCAAACACAATGTTCGCCGCCTTCCCTCCCAGCTCCAGCGTCATCTTCTTCTCCGTGCCCGCCAACGAGCGCATGATCAGCTTGCCCACCTCCGTGCTGCCCGTGAAAGCCACCTTCACTGTTAGCGGATGATTCATCACCGCCGCCCCCGTTTCACCCGCACCGCTCACGATGTTCACCACGCCTGGAGGCAATCCGGCTTCCTGACAGATCTCCCCAAACTTCAGCGCGGTGATGCTCGTCGTTTCTGCGGGTTTCAAAACCACGCAATTCCCTGCGGCCAGAGCCGGAGCAATCTTCCACGCCAGCATCAGCAACGGAAAATTCCAAGGGATCACCTGCCCCACCACCCCATGCGGCATCACCTTCCGCCCTGGAGCCAAGTACTCCAGCTTATCGGCCCAACCCGCATGATAAAAGAAATGCGCCACCGCCATCGGAATGTCAAAATCCCGACTCTCCTTGATCGGCTTGCCCCCATCCATCGTCTCCGCGACCGCAAACTCCCGCGCATGATCCTGCAGCAGCCGCGCGATCCGATACAAATACTTCCCTCTCTCTGCTCCAGCCATCTTCCCCCAAACCGTCGTAAACGCCTTCTGCGCCGCCTTGCACGCCACATCCACATCCGCCGCATCAGCGAGCGCAATGTCCGCAATCTTCACCTCATTCCCCGGATTGATCGTCGCAAAATACTTCCCCTTCTTCGGCGCCACAAACTGCCCGTTGATGAACAAGTCGTAGTGCTTCTTCAACTTAGGATCCGCCGTCTCCGGCGCCGCATCATACTCCCACAAATCGCCAAAAACGAGTTCACGAGCCGGGTTGGTTTTTTTCGACGCACTAGCCATAATCAATTCAATACCCCTCCGAGGCCTCGCTAAAATTCCACGGTGCCTGATACGCCCCCGTCCGCTCCTTCTCCAACTGCCGCACCAAATCATTCAACAACGCCGACGCCCCAAACCGATACCGCCCATTGTTCAACCACTCATCCCCCAGCGTCTCCTTCACCGCAATCAGGAACGTCAGCGCCTGCTTCGCCGTTCGAATCCCGCCCGCTGGCTTCATGGCGATCGGCACGCCCGTCGCCAAAAAGTGATCCCGAATCGCCTCCAGCATCACCTGATTGTTCCCCAGCGTCGCGTTGGATGACGTCTTGCCCGTGCTCGTCTTGATGAAGTCATTGGGGCGAATCACTCGCATTGCCAAAAAACTCGCGGCCCGGATGTTGTCATACGTCTCGAGTTCACTCGTCTCCAAAATCACCTTCAACGTCGCCGCCCCGCACGCCTCCACCACGGCGGCGATCTCATCCTGCATCCGCCCAAATTCCCCGCATAGAAATGCTCCGCGATTGATCACCATGTCGATCTCATCCGCCCCATCCGTCACCGCCGCCCGCACCTCCGCCAAGCGCGTCTTCAGCGGTGCCTGCCCCGAAGGAAACGCCGTCGCCACCGAAGCGATCTTCACCGCCGTCCCCTTCACATGCTTCGCCGCATGCCGCACCATCGCCGGATAAACACACACTGCCGCTGTCGGCGGAATCTCTCCCACATCATGCGGTCGCAGAGCCTTTGCACAAAGCGACGCCACCTTCCCCGGCGTGTCTTTGCCTTCCAACGTCGTCAGATCCACCATCGTCACCGCCAACCGCAACCCAAATACCTTCGCTTTTTTCTTCACACTCCGCGTCCCATACTTCGCCACTCGTTCCTCGATGCCGACTTGGTCCACAGTCCCGATCTCGTCAAACAATCGTCGGAAAGGTGCGGGGGAAGATACGGCAGGCATGACAGTCACTGGAGTGGAAACTAAACACTCCACGCCCAATCCCCGTCAAGCATCATCTGGGCCAGAATCCCAGACCACCTCACCCTCTTTTATGCCCACCTCCGAACTCTCCTTCCTAACGCACCCCCCGCTCCCTCCCTGCAGCTCTGCGCCACCTCAGAAGGCATGCCAAAACCAAAACAGGAAAAGCGCGTCTTTGTCTCGACAGGCACGGCGGCTTTTCGTACGCTGCCAGCATGTCCCCTGCCCGTCCCGCCCTGATCTCCTGCGCCTTTGCTATCGCGATCCTTGTATTGCCGGTTCTTCTGGCCGCCGACAAAGCGGCCCCACCTCTGCAAATCCATTGGATCGACTCCGAAGGCGGCGGCTCGACCTTGCTTGTGACGCCAGCAGGCGAGTCGGTTCTCATCGATACCGGCAACCCCGGCGGCAGAGACGCTGCCCGCATCCTGCACGCTGCCAAGGAAGCCGGTCTGCAGCGTCTTGATCACGTCGTCATCACCCATTTTCACATCGATCATTTCGGCGGCCTAGCCGAGTTGGCTGAACTGATCCCCATCGGCACGCTCTACGACAAAGGCTTGCCAGAAGAAGTACCGGACCAAGGCGGCAATCAGACGCGCTGGGCCCTGACTTCCCGCCCTTATCGGAATGCCAAGGTGGAAAACCGTGTCGTGCTGGCACCAGGGGACACCCTTCCGCTAAAACAGGCACCAGGAGCCGCAGCGCTCACTTTGCAGGTGCTGGCGGTCAATCAAAAACTCATCCCCGCCACGGCCAATACCGCGACCAATCCTGATGCCCCTGAACTTGCCGGCGACAAGCCCGTGGACCTCTCTGACAATGCCAACAGCATCGTTCTCCTACTGAGCCTGGGGGATTTCCGATTCTTCGACGGTGGCGACCTGACCTGGAATGTGGAGAAGCGGCTCGTGACCCCGCACCATTTGCCCGGGGTGGTCGATCTTTTCCAGGTCAACCACCACGGACTCGACTCCAGCAACCATCCACTGCTGGTGCGTTCTCTGGACCCCACCGTCGCCGTCATGAACAATGGACCGCGCAAAGGCACCAGCGCCAGCGCCCTGGCCTCCCTGCAAGGCGCCAAGGCCTTGCAAGCCCTTTATCAAATCCACGAGAACGTTCGCCCAGACGAAGCCACCAACAATACCCCCGACCGCCGTCGGATCGCCAATCACGGGGATCTCGGGGAGGCCTGCGCGGCACATCCCATTCACTGCCGAGTGGCTGCAGACGGCACCAGCTTTACCCTCTCCGTGCCCGCTCAGTCCCATGAGCAAGCCTTTGCCACCCGCTCCAAGTGAATCACCACCGTGTCCAGGACGGCACTTGCACCGCCTAATTCCCGCTGATACACTCGAAATTCTCTGGGCGACGTTACAAACCAGAGAGCTTTCGTATGAAATCCACTCCCGACCTCATGCTTGTCCCCGGCTCCATCGGCCTGGAATCATGGCGCGTGCGGGGTGCGGAAGCCGCTGTTCAGGAGTCAGGGCTCAAGGGAAACCCCGATTGGGTGGCCCTACCGACAAGCCATACGCTCAGCATTCCAGTCCGCGTCATGGCCTCAGACCCGGCCCAGCGCTCGGCCGCTATCCAGTTGGAATTGGAGGCAGCGGGCATCTCCCCGGAGGACTTGTCCTCTCACCGTATCAATGTCCACCCCCTCGACAGCACCGGGCGCGACCCGACCGCCGCCGTTTTTCTGAGCGACGGCTCGCACCCCGAGGATGCGGATCTTTCTCGCACGCTCGACTCTTCCTACGCTCCCGCAGCCTGCTTTCACCCTCTGCGCGCCGGTGTCTTGTCGCTCTGGCGTGAGCAGCAGCACTGGATCGTCGGCATTCCCCATGAAAATGGCCATTTGCTGCACGCCCAGGCGCTGTGCTCCCGGCATTTGGACAGCGATGCCGCTTCTGAACTCTCCTGTATCCTCGCCTCTCTCGAGCTCTCAGATGTCCTACCGCGTCTGGAGCGCATCGAGATCGAGCAGGCTGATGATGCCCCACCGATGCTGCCAGGCTTTGCCGAACAACTGTCCCTTCCAGTGTCCAGCGTGCCAGTCCGTGCG
>JBIIUD010000397.1:0-4081 GCA_044340175.1 Verrucomicrobiaceae bacterium | reverse complement strand
CGTTGAGCGAATTCTCAGAGCTTGCACACTGGGTGCCCCCGTGACCGCTAGAGCGATCGCCTCGATACCCGTGATTTGAGTGTTCGCAGAAGCGGCCAACGCAGCGGCGTCGGCGACGTTGACCATGCTAGCGGCCTGGATGCCATGGATGGCGTTGTAAGTCACAAACTGCGGGCTAGCTGAATCATTGATAGCGGTGCCACCCCAAAGAGCAATGTTGGCGCCCATCATACCATTGGTGACCACGGGCGCTGCTCCTGTGATGAGGAGCCTTTGGGTGCGTGCCCCGGTGCCAAAGATAGAGGCTGCGGTGGTGGTGCCCGTGTTGGCAATGTTTCGAATGTTCAAGGTACCGCGATCCAGGCGTTCCAGGGTGCCGGTATTGATGCTGGCTAACCGACCCGCTGCCGTGCCGTCGGTGTCGATGCTGACGGTTGAACCGCCACGGTAGGTCAATCCGGCGATGTTTTGGATGGATTGAACCAGCGTAGCCCCTTCGCCGATCAGCCGGAGGGTTGAGGAACTTAGAGCCACCGTTGAGGTGGGCAACAGACGGCGATTGGTGTTGTTGGTCAGGACGTTGCTATTATCGAGCAAAAAGGTGCTGCCTCCAAAGAGACGAAAATCGGTATTCCCGAACTGCGCAGAGGTCGTGTTGTCGGTGCTTAAAGTGCCGCCAAGCAAGGTAACGGGCCCAGTACCCAAGGGTTGCACGAGGCCGTCGCCATTGATGTTTGCCGTGATGTTACGATGAATGGTGACCGTGCCCGTGATGTCATTGTTCGTGCGAACGGAGACGGTGCCTGCCGCGCCTTGAACCACCGCTCCGGCGGCCGCAAACTGGGTGGGCGTGCTGTGGTCATAACCAATCATGAGATTCGCGTTAGAAGCAGGGCCACCCAGTCGGTTAGGGAGGGCGCCACCGATGATCAAATTGTTGCCGCCGGAACTCAGTCGGATGGTGTTGTCAGCGCTCGGCGTGATGACACCTGTGTAGGTACGATCCAGCCCCAGAGCATTGGTCACCCAAACGCGGTTGCTGCCACTGCCCACCTGGCTGAGATTGATGTCCCGAGTAACGGCGGCATTGGTTTGGCCGCCATCAATCGCCAACGCCATCCCGGCAATCGGGACGTTCAGGTTCATGGGGTTGGCGGCGTCCACATTGCCATAACTTTCAAGCAGACCGATCGCAGGCAAAGCATAACGCGTTGTGCCTAGTTGGCCGACCAAGATCAAACCATTGGCTGACACCGCGTTGAGTCCGGTCCTGTTCGCAGGAGAAAGGGCACCACCATTCACAAATGTCCGGCTGTTGCCCAAGTTGGCGACGGCGGACAGCTCAAGGATACCGTTTTTAACCGCAGTCACGCCCGAGTAATTGTTCGTGCTGCTGCCAATCACGAGTCGTCCGGCGCCTTCTTTGATCAAGGCTCGGCCGTTACCGCGGTCAATGATGGGGCCATTGAGTGTCAATGGAGAAGTGGCGGTGTTAGGGAAAAAGACGTTGGTTTGCCCAATCAGCGACGTGGTGCCATCAAAGCGGAGGCCGTAGTTGTTGCCACCCGTCATGTTGAGCAGACCGCCGCCAAAGTTGAGGTTATTGAAAACGAAGGTGTTGCCCACAGCCGCGACGGCAGTAAATGGATTTCGATCGACGTTGATGGTGGCCGCGCCTTGGAGATTGACGTTATTGTTGCCACCATAAATGATCGATCCATTGTCACCCGCGCCACTATTGCGCAGCTGGAGGGTGGTGCGGTCGGCGGAACCCGAACCCGTCAAAGTAATGCCATTGGCCCCGAAGCCGAGCATCGGATTAGGACTATTGGCCCCAGCGAGGAGCAGAGCACCGAATTGAAGTCGGAAATTGCCTCCAAAGCTGTCCGTGGAGCTATTCAACTGGAGGCTGCCGGAGCCCGATTTGATGATATCTCTGCCTCCAAACAATGAAATGGGCCCATTACTGGCACCATTCACTTGCAATACACCGGCATGGATGGCGGCGTCCAAGTTGCTGTCCAGAAAGAGCGGGGCCTGCCAAAGGTCGGTAGCGCCACCAAACTTGCGGATGAAGGCGTTGTTTGCACCGTTGTTGAAGGTGAAATTGGTGCCTGAAAAGGTGAAGGCACTGCCCCCCAGTGCATCGCCTATTTCCATGCCACCTACCGTGATGGGCGCAGTCCAACTGACGGTGCGGGCGGCGGCAATGTCATTGCGGAAGATGGCGATGTCACCGATGGCATTCGGTATGATCCCATCCTGCCAGTTGGCGGGATTGCTCCAGTCTCCAGCAGCATTGACAGTCCAAACGCCGGTCGCAGCCTGCAAACCTGGGGCGATGGTTGAAACGAACATCAGGCCAGTCATGAACAGGGCGAGGCCTTGACGATGGCGGTGGTAGGGTTTCAGCGTGGTCATAAGATTGGAGAAAGGATTTCGAGGATGAAAAAAGGACAGTGGGGACGACAAAACGGAAATGCCCGCGGCGGGTCATTCCCGTTGGAGGGATCACATTGCAGTAGGAAACAAACCCTGCTGCGCTTTAGTGGAGTGTGAAACGTTGAAGGGGGGCGGATATGTCACAAGTTTTCGATGAATTGCGCGATGGTTGGGAGCGTCTCTCACTTCATCCGAAATTACCCGTTCTGCCAAGGATAAAAAACATTTTCGGCACATTTTAATCCTTCGCTCAATAAGCCATCGGCTTATGAATTCTGGATATTGTCCTAAAAATTAAAAAGGGGTGGTGCTGCCAATATGGCAATTCATATTTGCTCATTATTTCCATACTTTCGAGGCCCTTGAACCAGAGGTAGGCGGGTTTCTGAGGCGAGAAGTAGGACAGCCACAAACTCAAGCCGGGAGAGCTATCTGACCCGGACACCGCTTATGAAGGCGATATCCGGGCTCAACGAAAAGCCTTGTTAGGGCTTCTTGTAGAACAGCAGTTGACCACCGAGGATCGGTGTTGCCGTGGCGCTCACGCTTGCGCTAGGCGCGAGCTGAGGCAGCAAGAAGTAACCCCATGCCTGCTGGCCGCTGCCGTTGTCGATGATCATGGACGAGGCGGTCACAGCCCGGGTGACGACCTTGGCACCGGTGTAAGGAATCTGCGACAGCGTGAACCTGACGGTTACCAAACCGGTGGTCGGAGTGATGGTGACGCTGACTTTGCGAGGGTTGACGGTGTTTGACGGATTGCTTGGCTCAAGGTCCGGCACAGTCACTCGGTTGGCAGTGCTGGTCGCGGTCACCAACGTTTTGACCAAACCCTTCAAGGTTTCGTCCAATTGGGTCTGGTCGGCAGGATCAGCCAATGGCAGGCCGGTCAGCACCGAGTTGACGTTCGCCTCGAGCGTTTGAACGATCGCATTGTAGTTGTCTGGAGCGGCGGCAATCGTGCTGGAAAGGCCCATGACCAGAGAGCCTTTGGTCCAGGCGTAAACTTTACCACGAGCGGTCAGGTCTTCCTGGAAGCCATTGCGATAGGTCCGCTGGCTGGTAGCCGAGTCGAAGGGGCGTCTCCAGTTAACGGTGCCGACGACTGAGTTGTTCCCCGGAACGATGTCCGCTGGATCGCCGACCTGCGGTGTGGTCAGGTCGAAATCACCATCCGTGTCGATTCTCAAGGTGCCGAGCACCGAACCACGGGCGGTGGCAGCGTAGAGGGTTCTGAACACCATGACCTGGCCTTGAGCCCCTACGTAGGTGGCGGTGGTGAAGGCGGTGTTGTCAGCGAGTCGGCCTGACACCGTGAGTCTACCCGTGCCCGCGTTCACCGTGAATGAGGCGAACCCGGTTCCTTGCGGGATCTCATTCACGTTACCGTCCCGGATGTCCAGGCCCACGGTGTAGTAGGCGGCAAAGGCAGCGGCAGGATTGGTTTTCGGACTGACTTTAGCCCATTGATTGAGCCAGCCGTCGAAGCGCACGGTGGCACCACTGTCAACTGTGGTGATGGAGCTCGCACTCCGATCGATGGTGCCATTGGCAAGCAGTTTGAAGGTGACCCGGAGAGGCGTGAGCCTGCCGCGGCTGACCGCCACGACCGTGGTGGGGTCGGTGGGGCTGTTCAGCG
>JBIIUD010000395.1:0-4082 GCA_044340175.1 Verrucomicrobiaceae bacterium | reverse complement strand
GCACGATGTGATCGTATGTCTCTTTCTGCCAGACGGGGCCTTGACGATGGAGGGTCTTGTTGATTTCAGTGGCGGAAAATGATTTCCAGGAGTGAAGGATTTGATCGAGGGTATGGCCGTTTTGGGGGGTGAGAAGAGCGTGCGCGTGATTGGGCATGACGACAAAGGCCAAGAGGTCATAGCGATCCTTGTCAAAGTGCTTCATGGCGGAGGCGACGATTTGGCCTGCGATTGGATCCTTCAGAAGGCAGGCGCCGTAGCCTGCGTCAAGCCAATCATGAATGCGTTGGGAGAAGGTCTGATTCCATGCGTGGCGAGTTTCCTTGGACCAGGGCTCGGGATGATCGAGTAGGAATTGCAGCCTTTCTTTTTGCCATGTGCTGAGCTTTTCCTGGGGTAAAGAATCCGCGAGGCGGAAGGTGACAAAGTAAGTCACACCTGGCTGTCGCCAATGAGGGAGGTTGCGTGGCGTGTTGTCTATTTCTGCCCTGGGGTCGAGGTAACCAGCGCTATCGAAGGAGATCGAGCGTGGTGAAATTGACATGGCTGGGTGAAGGTGGAGGCGTTAGGCGGCAAGCTGGAAGCTTGCGTTGCTTAAAACTTCACCGCCGCTCTCCGCAGTCGGTCCATCATGGCGACGCCGACGCCATGTTCGGCGAGGGGTTCGGCGATGATTTCGTCCACGCCGAGGTCATCGAGGGCGCGGAGGATGTAGAAGAAGCGGACGGCGGCTTCGGGGAGCTTGCCTTTGCCGGGGCTGAGCATCATGACTTCGACCCAGTCGGTGAGGTTGATATAGCCGTCCTTGGCCTCGCCGCGGTAGCTCATGAGGGCGTAGCGTTTGGCGGGGTCGGGGATGAAATCGGAGGGTTTGTCAAACAAACGCAGCGGGGTTCGCGGAGCGTAATGAGAGGCCATCTGTCCAGGAGCCTCAGTGGCTTCATCGACGACACTGCGGGTGAGGGTCTTCACCTTGCCGTAGAGTTTGAGCTCTTCGGCGGTGACCGGACCGGGGCGCAGGATGGTGATGGTGGCCTTGGGGGAGCCGGGTTCGATCTTGATGATGGTGGACTCCAGGCCATGCATGGTGGCACCAGCGTCGATGATGAGCGGGATACGGCCATCGAGTTCTGCCTGGACGGCGGCGGCGGAGGTGGGGCTGATGCTGCCGAATCGGTTGGCGCTGGGGGCGGCGATGGGACGGCCAAGGCCTTGGGCGACTTTTTTGAACAGGCTGTTGGCACTGACGCGGACGGCGACGGTGGGCAGGCCAGCGGTGACCAGATCGGGCACGATGGCTTTTTTGGGCAGGACGATGGTCAAGGGTCCGGGCCAGAAGCGATCGGTGATCTTTTGGAGCACCGCATTGATGTCCTCTGGCACGTCCGCGACCATGGCGAGGTCTTTTTTATGCGGGAGATGCACGATGAGGGGATCAAAGGTGGGGCGTTCTTTGGCTTCGAAGATCTTGGCGACGGCGGCGGGATTTAGGGCGTCGGCAGCGAGGCCATAGACCGTTTCGGTGGGCAGGGCCACGACCTCGCCCGCTTGGAGCAGTCGGATGGATTCGGTGACGGCTTCTTTGGTGTCCGGGTGGGGGACGAATTCGGGGGTGATGACGCGGGTTTCCATGGATGATAAGAGAGGTTCACGCGAGGCGATCTATTGGCCTGAAGTAGCGGATAGCAGCGTGAGGGTAATCGCGTAGCAGTTTGTCACAGGTAAGCAATGTCAAACCATGGACTCGTGCAGTGGCCACAATGAGTTCATCCGCAGGATTACGATTGGGAAACTCCGGCATCGAGGTGGCATCAAGGATGATCGTTGGAGTGAGTGGCAGAACTTCAACCGAAGAAGCTAATGCCAATTTCATCCACTCGGAGATCGGGACTGCGAGGCGAAGTTTGCCGAGCTGACATTTTTTGGCGACTTCCCACAGACTGATCGTGCTGAGGTAATGGACACTGTGGGCTGAAAGCATGTCGCGGACAGTGGCGGGCAGGGCACCGGGACGGTCCACGGAATAAAGCCAGGCATTGGTGTCGAGGAGGAGGCTCACTTGAAGGCGTCCCATTCCAGGTCCAGCGGTGCGTCGAAATCATCTCCAAACTGGGCCAGGCCCTGCGCAGCACCCAGAAGAGAACCTCCAGGTTGCGCTGTCTCAGGGACGAGTTTGGCCCAGGGTTTGCCATCCTGCCAGAGGTGGATGATCTCCCCGGCGGCGAGCTTGGCGGACAGCTCGTCGAAGTGGGTGTGCAGATCGTCAACCGTGGCGGTGCTCATGGGTCAAAGATGCGTTCAGGCCGTGGCGCTGTCAACCCAGGCTGCGGCGAACTACTGCGTGGCAAATTTTGTCAGCAGGCCGCGGCGGCGGGTGAGGGTGAGCATGTAGTAGAAGACGCCCCCGGCGGCGGTGAGGAAAACGACGTTCAGGCCAGCCGCCCAGAAGAACTTGTCCCAAGCGAAGACGCCGGTTTTGAGCACTTCTCTCATGCCTTCGAAGACATAAGTCGGTGGCAGCGACCAGGAGATGCTTTGCACCCACTCAGGTTTGATGGCGCTGACGGGGTAGAAGACAGCGATGAAAGGCTGGATGAAGAAAGGCACCGCCCAGGCCAGGCTTTCCGCCGCCTGACCCCAGCGCAGGATGAGGGCGGTGGAGATCATGCCGAGTGCCCAACCGCTGACCATGAGGTTCAGAAAAAACGGCAGCAGCGCCCAGCCGAGGGTGAACACGTTGAACGAATACATGCCCACCGCGACGATGCCGAGCACGGTGATGGTGACGAGGATGCGCAGGAAACCGACGCAGAAAGTGGCGGCCAGGTACTCAATGGTGCGCACCGGGGCGACGAAGACGTTCAGTAAGTTGCGCGTCCAGACATCCTCCAAAAACGAGATGGCCACGCCCTGCTGCGCACGAAAGACCACGTCCCAGAGGATCATGGCACCAAGGAGAAAGACGATGATGCGTGGGAAGTCGCCGGTGGTGTTCTCCTGGATGAAGACGGTCAAATAGCCCCAGATGACCAGCTCGACCACGGGCCAAAAGATCAGCTCGACGAGCCGCATGGGGGAGCGGGTGTAGAGGAAGAGGTAGCGCAGGACGAGGGCCTGGATGACGTGGAAGGACATGAGGAGGGAGAGGGAGCAGTGATCAGTAATCAGTAATTAGTGGTCAGTTGTGATGAGTCGTGAAAAGTGAGTCTTGGGTCAGGTGGACTTTGGAGTCTCGACGATCTCGCCATCGCGGGCGATTTTGATGAAGACGTCTTCCAGCGTGGCGCTGGAGGAGCGTTCGACGAGGTCTTTGGGAGTGCCTTCCATGACGACTTTGCCTTTGTGAAGGAACATGACGTGCTCGCAGACTTCCTCGATGTCCTTCATGTTGTGGGAGGTGTAGAGGATGCCGCAGTTCAGCTCTGACTGGATGCGGAGGACGATTTTCCGCACCTTGTCGGCGATGTCGGGGTCGAGACTGGCGGTGGGCTCGTCGAGCATGAGCAGCTCGGGTTTGTTGAGCAGAGCCTTGCAGAGATTGACGCGGGTGGACTCGCCGGCGGAGAGTTGGCCGGTGACGCGTTTGTGGAGGTGGGTGATCTCCATCATCTCCAGCAGCTCAGCGATGCGTTCTTTTGGCTTGGCCACGCGGTAAATTTTGGCAAAGACCAGCAGGTTCTGCCAAACGAGCAGGTTCGCGGGGAGGGCGGTGTAGGCGGAAGAGAAATTGGCGCGGCGCAGGATCTCGATGCGGTTGGCTTCCAAGGCCTTGCCGAAGGCGAACAGACCGCCGGAGGTGGGCAGCGTGAGACCGAGCATGCAGTTCATCGCGGTGGTCTTGCCGGCGCCGTTGGCTCCGAGGAGGCCGAGGACCTGGCCGCGATGCAGTTTCAGGTTAAAGGCGTCCAGGGCCTTCACACCGTCGAACTCGCGAGTGAGGTCGCGGGCTTCGAGGATGACTTCACGGGAATCAGGGGCGGACATGCGGGCGGCAAGAGTCCGCGATTTGGCGGGGAATGCAAGCGGGGGTCGCTAGGTGGGGCGAGCCGCTGGCTCGCCCAGGCAGCGGCGGCGACCGAGCC
>JBIIUD010000396.1:0-4082 GCA_044340175.1 Verrucomicrobiaceae bacterium | reverse complement strand
CGGAGTCCAGCCTCACGTTTGGCTTCGTCGGGGCCATGGCAGAAGAAGCAATTCTCGGACAGGATGGGGCGGATTTGGCGGCCAAAGTGGATCGGCTCCGCAGCGGGGCTGGAGGTCAACGCTGCGCCGAGACAGAGGAGGGGAAGGGAAGAAAACCGAAAGTGCATGATCAGGACTCGTACTAACAAACGAGCCATGAAGCATGAAACTGGCAAATTGATTGCATACACCAAAGGAGCTGCGCGTCCGCTCCAAAGGCTCGTTGGGTCGGGGCATGACCTACTGGTGGGTCGCCCTTCAGACTAGGAGCTGCCGGATGGTGGCGGCTACGGGGCAGATCCACTGGATTTGAGAGCGTTCCAGCGTCAAGGGTGGATAGACGGGATTTGGGCTGGAGAGGGTGATTTGGGTGCCCATGCCGGTGCCACTCAGGATGCGGAAAAGGATCTCGCCACCGACATCATCGTGGATGCGGACAATGACGCGATCGCCAGTGCGTGCATGGGAGTTTGGATAGACCACGGCGATTTCGCCATCGGTGTGGAGCGGTTGCATGGCGTCGCCGGTGACACGGATCGCGAAGGCTTCGGAGTCGAGGATGCTAAAAGGAAAGTGCTCGCGAGCGAACTTCGGGGCGTGCTTGGGGCTGGAGAGCAGCAGGGTGTCCCGCTGAGAGAGCAGCGGGATGACGGCGATGCGACTCTGCTGCAGGGCAGCGGTGGGACTGGTGGCCGGGATGGAGGCCGACTGCGGGGTGGCGTCGGTGCGCGGCTGTTTGCTGCGCAGCATTTCGCTCTCCATGCGTTCGACCAGTTTGATGAAGGGTTTGGACGCGCGATAACCATTTTCCACCTTGGTGATGTACTGACGGCAGACGCCCATCATGACGGCCAGTTTGGGGCGGGTCACGCCGAGGTGATCCCGCAGTGTCTTGACGCGGCGGGGGAGGTCATTGACGGTTGTTTTCGGTGCAGGCTTGGTTTTGGCGAGAGAAGAAGGTGAGGAGCTGTCGGCAGGTTGAATCTGATCCAAAACGGCGACGGCAGCGGGCGGTAGAGAGTTTCCGGGAGGCTCGTTGGCGGGCGGGGTGGGTGAATGCATGGTCAGGCGGTGGCGAATGTTTTCTTCCTCCAGTTTTTCGAAGATGTGGAAGACGGGAAGGGCGGGAGATTGGCGGCCGTGTTCGAGTTGGCTGATGTAGGCCGCGCTGACACCGAGCCAGCGGGCGAGTTCGGACTGGGGAACACCTAATTTTGAGCGGAGGTTGGCACACCGCGCTGGAAAGGTGGCGAGTCGCTGCAAGTCGATGGCGGCGGAGGGCATGGAACTGGGGGGGCTTTGGGGAAAGGGGGTAAAAATCAACCCGCTGCGAGGCCATGGACGTCCTTCACCAGGAAAGGCTTGTTTTCCGGCTTCAGGCTTTGGGGTATAAGCCAAAGTAGCATCGCCCGTGCCAAGTGAAGCCTGTGTTCCGTGACTTTAAAGGGGGATGGATGAGGGACTCCTGGAGTGGGTAGGGTCGGACAAAAATTTTCCTGTCATTCCGTCCTGAGTTGTTCATGTTAATCCTGCGCTCCGCGTGACACGCCACCACTGCCCCCTTCTTTTGCTATGAGTCTCATGAATTACCTCAAAGGCCAGTTCCTCGAAATCATCGAATGGACGGATGACTCCCGAGACACCCTTGCTTATCGCTACCCGGATGAAGACAAAGAGATCAAACGCGGTGCGCAATTGATCGTGAGGGAAAGTCAGGTGGCGCAGTTTGTTTATCTGGGGGAGTTTGGCGATACCTTCGGTCCGGGCAAGCACTCCCTGGTGACGGACAACATTCCCATCCTCTCGACGCTGAAAGGGTGGAAATACGGTTTTGAGAGTCCGTTCAAGGCGGACATTTATTACATCAACACAAGGCTGTTCACGGGGAACAAGTGGGGCACGAGCAATCCGATCATGATGCGGGATGCGGACTTTGGCATCGTGCGTGTCCGCGCCTTCGGGATCTTTGATTTCAAGATCGTGGAGCCCAAGCTGTTCCTGCGGGAAGTGGCGGGGTCGGATCATCATTTCCGGTTGGACGAATTTGCCGACACCATGCGCTCCCGCATTGTGAGTGTGTTCAGCGATGCGTTGGCGACGGCCAAGATTCCGGTGCTGGATTTGGCGACCCGCTACAGTGACCTGGGAGATGCGCTGCTGCCGGTGATCAATCCGACCATGATCGGCAAATATGGCATCGAGATCACCAGTTTCGTGCTCGAAAACGCCTCGGTTCCGCCTGAGGTGGAAAAGGCCATCGATGCACGCTCCAGCATGGGTGCGGTGGGCAACCTGAACGATTATGTGAAGTTCCAAATGGCGCAGGGCATGGCCAATGGTGGGGGCGGAGCGGGTGGCACAGCGGCGGAACTGGCCGTGGGTTTTGGCATCGCCCAACAGATGATGGCACAGGGAGGACTGAGTGTGAATCCGGCTGTTCCCCCGCCGCTACCGGGCGCTGCCGCTGCCGTGGCGGCGACGGCAGCTGCACCGACAGTGAGTCTGGATGTGTTGACGCCAGCGCAGGTGGCTCAGGCGCTGGGTGTGACTGAGGCGGATGTGATCGCTTCCATTGATGCAGGTGATCTGAAAGGCAAAAAGATCGGTGCGCAGTATCGGATCACCAAGGCGGCTCTGGACGAGTTCTTGGCGCACTGAAACGGGTAGATCCGAACCCCGACACCCACTCATGTCTGCCTCCACTGCCATTTCCCTTTTGCGCCAACACTTGGAAGCAAAACGGGAAGCGGGGCGCACGCATGTGGCGGTTTCAAGTGCGGCGGTGAAGCTGCTGGGTGGTCTGCGGGCTAAGGCGGAGCATCAGATTCGTGATGTGGAAAGGGCTCTTGATGAAGTGGAACGTCGTGGCGAGGTGGTTGCGGATGCCAGAGCGGCTGTCTCGGCAGCTTCGGAGGCTCGGAATCCGCTGATCTTGCCGGTGGAGGGAGCTTCAAAGGCGGAGAAATTGCAAAAGCTCAGGGCGCTAGCGGAGCAGTCGCCAGCGGCACGTGATTTGGGCACGCTGCGCACGACCATGGTGTTCGCGGTGGGGAATCCTGACGCGCGTTTGATGCTGGTGGGTGAGGCACCCGGGTTTCAAGAGGAGAAGCAGGGCGAGCCCTTCGTTGGCCCTGCTGGCGAAAAGTTAACGCAGATTTTGAAGGCCATGGGAGTGGCCCGCTCCGATGTCTATATCAGCAACATCTGCAAATTCCGTCCCAGCATGGAGCCCGATGAAAACGGACCGCAGGGGACCAGAAATCGGAAGCCGACGGAGGCAGAGATGCGGGCGTGTCTGCCCTTTGTCACCACTGAAATCGACATCATCAAGCCAGCCTGCATCGTCGCTCTAGGGGCAACGGCCGCGGAAGGTCTTGGGCTGTCGGGATCGGTAGGCAGGCTGCGAGGACAGGTGCATGAGGTGAGCGGCATTCCCACCCTTGTGACCTTCCATCCCTCCTACATCCTCAGGGAAGAAAAGATGGGGGACGGCATGAAGGTGAAACGGCAAGTGTGGGAGGACATGCTGACGGCGATGGAAATCTTGGAGCTGCCCATCAGCGCGAAACAGCGCAGTTACTTTAAGGCGGGTTGAATAAGAAAGTGTCGGATTGACCCAGTGTCGAAAGGACCATTTGTCCGTTTTGGCGACAACGTGGCGCGGTGCCGGACTTGGTTAATGGTCCTGGATTGCGTCTGAATCCTCCGTCCTTGCTGGAATCGGCGCTTTGCGACTGGCTTGGCTTGAAAACAGCACAGAAGAAGATCAAACAACCCTAACCCAACTTACCGTCCATGAATCCTGAACGCTTTACCGTCAAACTGCAGGAGGCTCTCAATGCCGCCCAATCCATCGCCACCCGTCTCGGACACCAGGAGCTCAAGCCCGCGCATTTGCTTTCCGCTCTGCTGGAGCAGGAGGGCGGACTGGCACCGCAACTGTTTGAGCGTGCCGCTGGTAAACCCGGGGGCGTTCAAGGCATCGCCGGGGCCGTCTCCCAATGGCTGGAAAAACTGCCCAAGGTCAGTGGCGCAGCGGGGAA
>JBIIUD010000394.1:0-4095 GCA_044340175.1 Verrucomicrobiaceae bacterium | reverse complement strand
ACGTTCGCTCAGTTTCAAGTCCTTGCCGGGCTTTTTCCCAGTGGCCGATCAAACGGTCAATGTGATTGCCGGGCAAACGGCCGTGGTGAATGTCGATTATGTGCCTGTGCCGACTCCGGTCGTGACGCAAGCGCCGCTGTCGAGTCTCGTTGAGTTAGGCAGCGCAGTGACCTTGAGCGTCGCAACCTCGGGTGGCGGTGCGGATTTGAGTTACGTCTGGAAAAAGGGCACAACGCTGCTTGGGAATGTCAAAACAGCGGATTACGGTCTGCCTGCCGTGACCTTAGCGCAAGCGGGGGCCTATAGTGTCGATGTCAAATCAGCGGGGGGAGTGGTCGGGCCGCTGCGTGCGCATTTGGGGGTGTTGGGAGCCGTGAGTGCCCCAGACATTGTCAATGAAACGACAACCTTGACAGTCAGACTGGCGGTGGCTGGACCGGGGTTGTTGTTTCAGTGGTTCCGCGACGGGCAAGTCATCAACGACGATCAGGGGCTCGGTATCTCAGGGGCGACCCAAAGCACTTTAACCGTGCGCAGGGTGGGCCTGACTGCGGCGGGCCAATACACTTGTCGGGTGCGCATGCCTGACGCAGCGGGAGGTCCGGTAGTGGAGCGTTTTTCGGGCGCGAAAACGGTGGCCGTGCGTCTGCGACCGGTCGTCAACGATGGGGTGCTGGGGCCCTGGAAAGTCAGCGGCAGTGTCACGGATGCTTTCACCGCTCAGAATGGTCCGTTGCAGTTCAGGGTGACAGGGTTGCCGACAGGCGTGGTGCTGAATAGGGTAACAGGACAGCTAAGCGGCAAACCCTTGGCACCGAGAACCTATCGACTGGCAGTGTCCGCCTCCAATTTGGCGGGTGAGGGGCCCGTGCGGTTTTTTGAGGTGGTCTGCCAAGATTTAGAGCCTCGGGCGAAGGGGACTTTTGTCGGTCTGATGCAACGCACCGCCGTTAATGGTGAACTCGGTGGCAGCATTGGCTTCACGGTCAGCCCGAGCGGGGTCATTTCGGGCAAGCTGTCGATGGCCAATGAGACACGGACTTTTCGCAGTGCGTGGGAGAGTCTGCCGGGCACGCCTTTGACGAGCTCGTTTGAGATCAGACGAAGCACAGGCCAGCCCTCCTGGCAGGTGGTTCTGAATTTGACGGCGGCAGATGGGAAGGTGACCGGCACACTGACCGAAGGGCTGCAGCCACCGACGGTGATTGAAGCTTGGCAAAGCGATTGGCAGGCAACAAGCCAGCCGGCGACAAATTATCAAGGGGTCTATACAGCGGCACTTTTACCAGAGCCCGCGTTGCAAGTGCTGCAATTGGTTGCGCTGCCGCAGCTGCCCACACCGGAGCCGCAGGTCCCTGAAGGAGCGGGGTATGCCATGCTCCGGGTAACGACGGCGGGTGCGGTTACCTGGACAGGACGGTTGGCGGATGGCACCGCGCTCACGCGCAGTCTGCGTCTGGGTCGGGAGGGGGATATCCCGCTGCATGCAATGCTTTTTAAGGGCACGGGATCGATGCAGGGGTGGGTGAAGATTCAGCCTGACCTTCCGGCGTTGGCCGCCTCGCAGGTCAACGGAGACTTAACGTGGTCGAAGCTGGATCAGGGGGTGACTCAAAGCGGCAATTATCGATCAGGCTTTCTGCGGCACACATTGACCGTGTTGGGCGGGACCTACCGGACAACGGACTCCGTGCCGGTGCAATTGGCCTTGGCGACCCCGCCGCAGAATGCGCGGCTTGCGTTTGCGGGCGGCGGCCTGGCCACGGCTGTGCAGGCTGCCGATGTAGGGATCCCCTTGGGCATTGCTTTAGACAACAAGATCCAGGAACCGGCCCTCCTGGAGAATCCCACCCGCACGCGCCTCAGCAGTTTGTCGGTGAGGACAGGTCTTTTCAGTGGGTCGTTCAGTTTGCGAGACCCCCAACCTGGCGGTTTGGTGGGAAATTGGGATCGGACGGTGACTTTTCATGGGCTGTTGGTGCCGCGACTGCGCCAGGGGGTGGGGGCCTTTTTGCTTGAACAGCTGGTTTTGGATCGGCCTGTGCCGATCAAATCGGGTTTGGTGGTCCTGGAGGCGAATCCGTGACGGAATGAAATAATTCGCGAAAAAGTGCTAATGATGACAATTTCTCTCTAATAATAACCGTCTCAGGCCCGTTCTGCGCCTGAAGATTGGAATTTACTGAGTCCAAATCCCCCACCCCTTCTCTCAAACCATGAAAAATAACCGCCTCATCCTCTCAGGGCTCAGTGCCCTATTGATGGCCAGTGCCAGCGCCCTCGGGGCTGATCTGCGCACCTGGACCGACACCCAAGGACGCCAAGTCGAAGCCTCCTTTGTCAAAATGATCGATGATAACATCCAGCTGCAAACCGCAGACGGCCAGTTTCACCAATTTCCGTTAGCGCGTCTCTCCGCCGAAGATCAGGCGGTGGCACAAAAGATGATGGCATCCGCAGCTCCTGCCGATGAGTCCGCACCTGCGGCACCTGCGATTGGGACGGGCATCACTGGCTTCCCTTACCCTAAAGAAGGCTACGGGGCGGCAGCGCGCCAAGTGGATACCTTGGTCGCCAAGGGAATCGTGACTCGGGGCAACAAGCAACGGGCCGAAGACGGACTGCCTCCCTTGAAAGGTTTCAACCCAGCGGCCAACGACGAGCAGTTTGTCCGCCGTGTGTATTTGGACGTGATTGGTCGCATCCCCAGCTATGATGAAACGCTCGCTTTCTTGAAGGACGCGGATCCGATGAAGCGGACCAATCTGATCAACATGCTGTTGGATTCGGATGGTTACTCCAGCCACATGTTCAACTACTTCGCCGAAATGCTGCGGGTGAAGAACAACTTGGAACAGGCCAACCTGCGCGGTGATGACTACGTGGACTGGCTGCGCCGCCAGGTGCAGAGCAATCGGCCCTGGGATCAAATGGTGAACGCCATGCTCACCGCCGAAGGCAAGATGTGGACGGAGGACAAGTCCGCGCCTCCTGGACAACCCGGAGACAAAGGGGCGGCAGGTTACTTGCTGCGTGATGCGGGCATGCCTTTGGACAATCTAGCGAACACGCTGACGGTTTTCCTTGGCACCGACGTTGCGTGCGCCCAGTGCCATGATCACCCCTTCGCCGAGTGGACTCAAATGCAGTTCTATGAGATGGCGGCTTTCTTCGGTGCCACGACCACCCGAACCCGCGAACGCAACATGGGTCTGATGGATAGTGTTGAAGCGATGATCACGGAATCCGGTCAGGACATCACCCGCATTCGCAACGGGATCCGCAACTTTGTGGGTGCCAATAGCTATGCGGTCAAAGATCTGACTGAAAACACCCTCAAACTGCCGCACGACTACCAGTATCCCGATGCCAAGCCGGGCGATCCCGTGAAGCCTAAGCTGATCATGTGGTCGCCCAAGGACAAAATGAATCCGGCCTACAAGGTCGCCAAGGGCAAAGAAGAAAAACTGCGTCACTCCTTCTCGAGCTGGCTGACTCACCCTGAGAATCCTCGTTTTGCGATGACCATCGCCAACCGCCTCTGGAAGCGCGCTTACGGTGCGGGCGTGGCTGAGCCAGTCACGAACATTGATGATCCAGAGGCTTCCTCGAATCCTGAGCTTCTCAAATACTTGGCTGAAGTCATGAAGAAGGTGAAGTTCGACATGAAAGAGTTCCAGCGGATCATCCTCAACACCCGTGCTTATCAGTCAGAAGCCACTACGGAAGCGATTGCGATGGGCAGCCAGTATTATTTCCAAGGGCCACAACTCCGCCGCATGACGGCTGAGCAGACCTGGGACAGCTACATGGCCCTGGTGCTTGGCAAACCCGAAGCTTACAAGGCACCTTTGAGCGACCTGTATGGCAAATCAATCGACCTCAACCTGGACAATGAGAAGCTTGAGCCTAAGGACGTGCTGATCAAGTACAGCGCCTTCACTCAGATCGCTCAGAAGCAAAATGCCCTCATGGGCGGTGGTTTGGATGCCGCAGGCGGTGACTCCATGATGATGATGGGTGCTGCAAGTGGGGGTGGAATGGCCAAAGAAGAACCCGCCGCAGGGGGTGAAGGTGCCGGCAAGTTCCTCAGCT
>JBIIUD010000393.1:0-4099 GCA_044340175.1 Verrucomicrobiaceae bacterium | reverse complement strand
GCCTTATGGCACGTTGCCCACCGCATCGCTACCTTCGAGTTGGCCTAGAGCCCAGCGGATACCATTAAGCACGTGCTGCTGGTAAGCCTGCGCGATCTCGGGCGTGTTTTTGCGTTGTGCTGGATTCCATGTCGGATCCCATACATCTTCACGATGCCCTAATGAGGTATAAAAAACGCGCCCCTTGCCATAAGCTTTGCACCAAGAGATCGGAAAGTAACCCTCTGTCCCATCGTTCGGATGAGCATTCAGGCCCAACAGGCCATGAACCTTACCCTTCTCGAAGCTTTTGATGATGTAGATTTCATCAAACACCTTGTAACCCTCAGGGATGGGTGTCACCGCTGGGTGTTTCGCATCATGGCGAATCGGAGCTACCTCCACCTGCGCCTTGTGCGTCTCAAACTCGCCGCCGAGCATGTCCACGTAGCGCCGAAATGGATGATAGGTGTCCGATCCGGAGTGCATGGCAATGAACGCTTTCCCTTCCTCGATTAGATTGATAAAGCCCTCTCGGTCAGGCAATTGCAGATCACCGGTTGTGTTTGCAAAGACAAATCCATCATACTGCCGCAGTTTTTCAATGGCCATGTGCTCTGCCATGTAAGCCTTTACCGAATCATTCCAAACCCCATTCTCAGCGTTGTATTTGGCCAATGCCAAACTGAAGGCGCTTTTTCGATTGTTAAATGACTCGTCGCTCTCGCCTTCCTTTTTTTCAGGTGCGCGGCCTGGATTCTTGGGCTGCCCTTCAGGTTGCTTGACGAAATCGACCGTAAACGCACCCGACTTAGCCCCCAACTCTGCGATCACTTTCTCCGCCGTCTCGATCGACGAATGACGGAAGCCTGTCGTGACGGTCACCACCAGAAGCTTCTTGGGGGCATCCGCTGCCTTGACAGAAACGACAGAGAACCCCACCACCGAAAAAACGGCAGCAGAAACAAAGGAGTAGCGGAAAATGCTGTTGAACATGGCCGATTAAAACGATCATCGCTGACACCACCCTTTCAGTAATCCTTGATTTCTTTCATCGCCCCTCATTCTGGGTCGGTGTTTCAAGTACTTGACCAAGCCAAACTCACTCCCCCAACTCTAGCCTTCATGTCGATTGACCTTGCCACCGCACTCACCGCTCTACCCCATGGCCCTGCCTTTCGTTTTGTGGATGAACTACAGTCACTCAATCCAGGCCTTTCTGCTTCGGCCATCTATCACCTGCCTGCTGACGCAGCGTTCCTGGCAGGACACTTTCCCGGTCGCCCATTGATGCCCGGTGTGCTTATGCTAGAAGCACTTGCTCAAGTCGCAGGTATCGCCGCTCAGACCCATCCAGAAATCCCGGCACTGATTGACCTCCGGCTCACAGCCCTTCGCTTCGTGAAAATACTCGGCTCGATATCACCAGGACAAACGCTTCACATCAAAGCGGAAATTGAAGGCCGACTGGGGAATTTAGTCCAGGCCAAAGGGAACGTGAGCGCGGCTGATGGCACCACGCTGCTAGAAGGCCAAGTCACCCTCAGCGGCACCCTCAACGATCCGGTTCCATCTGTCGAACCTCGTAACCCTTCCGTCGCAGGAGATTAAGAACGCCCTGTTCCCCCCCCAGATGCCCAGCGCCAACCAGGACCATGGCTTGCCGCTCATCCTTGATCAACTGCTCCAGCAAAGGCACCCAGGCGCGGTTTCGCTGATACAGAAATGACTCCATGAGGCGAGGATAATGCTCTGCCTCGCGGAAAAGCAAAGCTTGCAGTGCCTCCAGATCACCGATCCGCCAAGCCTGGATCATATTTTGATATTCAGCCTCCACCGTCTCCATCTCCGCCAAAGTCTGCTCCAGGACCTCCATCGCCTCCTCCATGGTCATTCCTGAAAACAACGCCATTTGCTGTTCCACGGTTTCCAAGCCTTTTCCTGGCTTACCGTCCTTCTTGGCGCGATCTTCGAAATACTGATCCACACCGCGGTCCGGCGCTGCACCAAGCGCCGCATACTCTGTTGCCACCATCAACAGAGACACAAACCAAGGCCGGAACCGATCCAACACGCTCGGGTCTAATCCGCGCTTATTGGACCAAGCGCTCAGCCGTTTCCAATCGGGCTCCGAAAGCAATGCCTGAAGAGAATCGCCCTCAGAAAAAGTCCCCAATTCGCGCATCCGAGTGGAAAGCTCCTGCCCGTTAGCAGCCCCCGGAGGCAGTTCTAGTACCACCTCATTAGAAGCCTCATAGGCCATCTCATAGGTGATCGGCAACGGGTAATCAGACTCTCTCAACAGATGAATGGTCCCGCATAGAAACAAATGCCCACCAGTCTTTGCCGTCACTTTCCACACACATCCTTGATCTGCGACTTTACCCACAGCCGCGCTTTCGCCCCCTTCCTTACGGTCTTGTCCGCAACTGGAAAGCATCAGTATCCAAAAAAGCAAAAAAGGCAGGTCAGGTCGCACGCCAACATCGTTGCATGACTCTAACCGCACCCGCAAACCGAAACTCTAGCCTCCCTGTTTGATTTTCTATCCTTGGCTGAAAAGGAATTGTCTTTCGAAACGATCCAATTTTGTGCAAAGTGTTGGGGTCCGCCCAAAAACCCTGCTTCATCAGCCAACGATGCGTTCCACCGCCCTCACTCATCGAGTTTCACTGATCCTTTTTCTAGCCTGTGCTGGAGCCTTATCAGCACAGCAGCCTTCCCTCTTGCGCACTTGGACCGACACCCAGGGTCGAAAAGTTGATGCCACTTTTAGCGGCATCCAAGGAGACTCGGTCCAACTTGCCCTGAAAGACGGCAAGATCGTCCCCTTCCCTTTGGCCCAACTAAGTGCTGAAGATCAAGCTTTCGTCAAAAGCCAACCGGCACCTGCGGCCCCCGCAGCGTTGCCGCCCTCCGAGCCAGTCCGACTTGCACCCGACAATCGCAGTTGGCCGGACAAAGTCGAGGTCTCCGCCAGGACGATGGAAAAACTTCAACTCATCACCGAAGAACCTGCCAACCGAAAATACATCTACCAAACCGATTCCTTTGAGTTCTTCTCCCAGGATAAATTAGCGGGCAGCGTCATGACTGAGATCGCACGCACCTTTGAGGCGACTCGCCTCCTAGTTGCCGCTCTGCCCTGGGGCATTGTTTGCAAACCACCGCCGCCCTTGGAGCGCTATCAAGCCGCTTTGTATGAGACGCGAGAGGACTATTTTAATAATGGTGGGCCACAGAACTCGGGCGGTGTTTATGACAGCGGCGACAAGATCTTCAAAATTCCGTTTCCGAGCCTCGGCCTGGAGCGACGCGGTAAAACATGGTTCAAAAACGAAAACTACCGCAACGACACCTTGGTTCATGAGATCACCCACCAGATGATGCATGACTACCTGCGCTTCCTGCCCAAATGGGTGATTGAAGGCAGCGCCGAGTACACCGAACTCATGCCTTACAATGCCGGCACCTTCCGCGTCGGCAGCCATAAAACCGGGATCAAGGACCACATCTCCCAAAACCGACAGGGTGATGACGTCATCGATCTCGGCTCCATTCGCCAACATGTCACCATGACCCGTGACCAATGGGATAACGCGGCGAGTGATACCGGCATGATGCGCGTTCTCTACTTCCGCTCTTCCCTCCTCGTTTATTTTTTTAATCACCTCGACGGCAGTGGCAAAGGCGAGCGTTTCATCGATTTCTTTGAAGGCGTGTATGGAGAAGTCCAAGCCATGAAAACTTTTTTTGCCCATCCCGCGGTCAAACAATTCCCTGGGGGCCGCTTCAGCTATCCCACCAATCTCACTCCGCCCGACATGAACCCTGACACAGCCCCCTTCAAACACCTCGACAGACTGTTGGCTGGCCGCGATTACAGCAAAATCGCTGCAGACATCATTGAAGGTTACCGTGTCATCGGCATTAAGGTCAATGCCTCAGAGTAAGCGCTGGTTTCTGCATTTGCGGGCGAAATCAACCAAGCCAATGCCCCTGTCTGAAGGCTGACTTCGCGGGCAACTGCCCCCTCCACACCGATATCCCCGCTTGCAATTCACCCCAAACTGGCTAGACACAACGCTCCCATGGCTTCCACACCTGTAATCAACCTCCG
>JBIIUD010000392.1:0-4115 GCA_044340175.1 Verrucomicrobiaceae bacterium | reverse complement strand
GAACTCATCATCGCCTGCTACGGCATGAATGACGGCATTTACTTCCCCCTCTCCACGGAGCGCATGGCCGCCCATCACACAGGCATCCTCAAGCTCCGGGAAAAAGCCGCCACCGCCGGTGCCCCGATCATCCACCTCACGCCCCCCGTCTTTGACCCGCTGCCGATCAAACAGCGCACCCTGCCCGCTGGGCTCGACGCTTACCCCGGCCCCTTCGAGGGCTACAACTCCGTGCTCGACGCCTATTCCGACTGGCTCATCGCCCAATCAAAAACCGACGGCTGGTCGGTCCTCGATCTCCACGGCCCCATGAACGCCGCCCTTGCCGAAACCCGCAAGACCGACCCCACCTTCACCTATTCCAAAGACGGCATTCACCCGAACGACGCCGGTCACCTCGTCATGGCCCGCCCTCTCCTCGAACACTGGGACCTCCCGGTCGCTGCTGATGGCACCCCCGACCACCCAAACGGCCCTGCCATCCTCGCTCTCATCAAACAAAAGCAGGCCCTGCTGCGCGACGCTTGGCTCACCCAAACCGGTCACAAACGCCCCGGCGTCAAAGCCGGCCTGCCACTCCCAGAGGCCCAAGCCAAAGCCGCCGAGCTCGATGCCGAGGCCCGTCGCCTCGCCCGCTCTCAGACCGCCCTTTTCCCGGGTAAAACCAGCGATTGGAATGGCTACACCAAGCACGAATTCGAAGTCGGCGGCAAGCTCGCCACCGTCGTCGCTCCCAAAGCAGCCGCCCCAGGCAAACCCTGGGTCTGGCACGGCGAATTCTTTGGCCACAAACCCGCACCCGACATCGCCCTGCTCGGCAAAGGCTACCACATTGTCTCTCTGAAAGTCCCCGACATGCTCGGCAGCCCCGCAGCCGTCAAACACTGGGAGACCCTGCACACCGAACTGACCACCCGCTATGGCTTCGCCCAGAAGCCCGCCCTCGTCGGCCTCAGCCGTGGCGGTCTCTACTGCTACCAGTGGGCCATCGCCCATCCCGATCGCGTCGCCTGCATCTATGCCGATGCCCCTGTGTGCGACTTCAAAAGCTGGCCCGGCGGCAAAGGCAAAGGCAAGGGCGATCCCAAAAACTGGTCCTTCGTGCTCAAACTCTGGAACTTCCCCGACGAAGCCGCCGCGCTCGCCTGGAAAGGCAATCCCGTGGACCAACTCGATAAGCTTGCCCCGCACCAAATCCCGCTCCTCCACGTCTTTGGCGACGCCGACGACGTTGTACCTTGGGAAGAAAACACCGGCCTCATTCACCAACGCTACACCGCCCTCGGCGGACCCATCGAACTCATCCGCAAACCCGGCATCGGTCACCACCCCCACGGCCTCGACGACCCCACCCCCATCATCGACTTCATCCTCAAGCACACCTCAGCGGGAAAAACTGAGAACTGAAAACTGAAAACTTGAAACTTCATTCCGGAATGCGCCTCCTCCCCGCCCTCTTTCTTTTCGGCACCCTCGTCGCCGCATCGGGCCAGACCTGCGCCTGCACCATCCCGGTTTTCCGTTATGCTCTGGACCGCTGGGAGGCCGACAAGTTCCAACTCATCCTTCCTCCTCCTATCGCCACGGATCCCGCCGTCGCCGACCTCCTCCGCCCGCACCGCGCCAACGGCACCGCCAACCTCGCCATCAGCACGGAGACCGACCCCGACCTCACCACGCCCGAACTCCGCACCGCTCGCCTAGGTGGCCAGACCCTCTGGACCGGCGCCCTCGATGCAGCTGCCCTCGCCAGCATCCTCGACTCCCCTGCCCGCCAAAAAATCCTGTCCCAGATCCTCGCTGGCGACTCCATCGTCTGGGTCATCGCCAGCACGGAAGCGGCCGCAGACCAAGCCGAAGCCGAGCGCATCGAAAAACGCCTCCGCTTCCTGGAGCAGGTCGCCGCCCTCCCCATCCAGGACCCGAACGATCCCGACTCCCAACTCGGCCCCGGCCCACCGCTCCGACTCAAATTCACCACCCTCCGCCTCGACCGCACCAACCCCGCTGAAGCACTCTTATTAAAGATGCTCGCTGGACCTTCGGGCGAAATCGACACCACCAGCACCAGTTTCGCCGCCGCCGTCTTCGGTCGCGGTCGCGTCCTCGGCGCCTGGCCGCTCGACAAACTCGACGACGCCACCCTCGAAGAAGCCTCCATGTTCCTCATCGGCCGCTGCTCCTGCCGCGTCAAAGACCAAAACCCCGGCTGGGACATCCTCATGAATGTCGATTGGGACCAAACCCTCCGCAAAGTCCCCACCACCGCTACCACCACCAAAGCAGAAGCAGAAGTCCCCATCCCAGCCCCCATCACCACTAAGACCGTCCCCACGGCCAAGACTTCCTCCACAGGAACGATCCAGACGTTAAACTTCTGGATCGAGCCGAAACACTTATGGCTCGCCGCAGGCCTTGTCCTCATCACCCTCACCGCCCTCTTCCTCCGCACCAAACGCTGACCCGTTCACCGCTGGTGTCCAGGCTTTAGCCGCCCACCCCAAACGCGCGCAGCGCCAAACTCACCCCTCACCCCTCCTGACTAACTTGACGCCCCGATGCCGGAAAGTACGTTCTTCAAGGTTCGCTTCGCGGCTTTGCAACAGCTTGTCATCGCACGTCCCTATTACCCTGACACGCTAAAGCGCGCACAACGAACGCGGCAGCGGCGAACCAACCGTTACTCCCTGTCCCACAGCCCAAAGGCGTTCATTGACTCACTGACCCACCGATCACTCCCCCCGCCCATGCGCCGCCCCCTCCTCATCCGCACCAAACGCTGACCCGTTCACCGCTGGTGTCCAGGCTTTAGCCGCCCACCCCAAACGCGCGCAGCGCCAAACCACCCTCCTACTCACGACTTACTACTCACCACTCACGAACAAACGCCCCCCATGCGCCGCCCCCTCACCCTCATCCTCCTCCTCGCCGCCACATTTCTCGTCTGGCTCGCCACCAAACCCGCGCCCCCTTCCACGGCCTCCCTCACCGTCTATTGCGCCGCCGGACTGAAGAAACCCATCGAAGCCCTCGCCAAACAGTTTGAGGCCGAGACCGGCATCCCCGTCTCCCTCCAATACGGCGGCACCGGCACCCTGCTCAGCCAGATCCAAGTCGCCAAACAGGGCGATCTCTTCATCGCCGCGGACGACGGCTCGCTCGCCGATGCCCAAAAGCTCAACATCGTCCTCGAGTCCCTCCCGATCGCTGTCCAACGCCCTGTCGTCGCCGTCAAAAAGGGCAATCCCAAAGCCATCACCAGCCTCGCCACCCTTCAGTCCGCACGCTTCGCCCTCGCCAATCCCGACGCCGCCAGCATCAGCAAAGTCACCCGCAAACTCCTCGGCACTCAATGGGAGGCGCTGGCAACTGCCGCCACCGTCATGAAACCCACCGTCTCAGAACTCGCCAGCGACGTCGTCATCGGCGCAGTCGATGCCGCCATCGTCTGGGACTCCACCGTCCCCCAGTTCGATGGGCTTGAAACCGTTGAACTCTCTGAACTCAAAGACCACCGGGAAAACGCCAGCGCCGCCATCCTCACCGCCTCCACCCAATCCCCGCTCGCCCTCCAGTTGGCCCGTTACCTTGCCTCCCCGGACAAAGGCGCCCCCACCCTTCAGGCCCATCACTTCACGCCCGTCCCGGGGGATCCCTACGTGGCCAAGCCCGAACTCACCCTCTACTCCGGCGGCGTCAATCGTCCGGCCATTGAAAAACTCGTCCAACAATTCGCCGATCGCGAGGGCGTCGCTGTCACCACGGTCTTCAACGGCTGCGGCATCCTCTGCGCGACCATGAAGGCCTTGGATGCCACCTCCGGTTCCAAAATGCCTGACGCCTACTACGCCTGCGATGTCTGCTTCGTCCCTCCCGTCGCCGATCAATTCCCCGAAGCCGTCCTCCTCACCGAGACCGCCATCATCATCGCCACCCCCAAGGGCAACCCTAAAGGCATCAAAACTCTCGCCGATCTCGCTCAACCCGGGCTCAAGCTCGGCGTCTGCAATGCCGAGCAGTCCACCCTCGGCTTCATGACCCAGGCCATGCTGAAAACCAGCAACCTCCTCGACGCCGTCATGAAAAACGTCGTCGTCCAAGTCCCCACTGCCGAC
>JBIIUD010000391.1:0-4122 GCA_044340175.1 Verrucomicrobiaceae bacterium | reverse complement strand
GCCACCGGCACCGCCACCCGACCAAATTGGCCCGTGCGCAATCCTTCCCGCTCGGGCAGATCCATCTTCACCCGGAATGTTCGGCTCACAGCGTCCGCGATCGGGGCGATCTCACTCACCACCGCCTCCGCAGTCACACCACCAATCGTCGCCGTCATCTTCTGCCCCATCTTCACCCGGTCCAGGATGGCTTCAGGCAGGTCCGCCTCAAACCGCAGTCCTTTGGGACTTTCCACTTCCGCCAGAGGCTTGCCCGGCATCGCCAAATCCCCCACCTCCGCCAACTTCCGCGTCACCACCCCGTCAAACGGTGCCGTGACGCGGGCATAACTGAGCATCGTCTCCGCCTCGATCACCTGCGCCGCCGCCACCTTCTGCCGTGCCTCCACGGCGTCGAGCTCCTGGCGCGTCGCCGCGTTCTGCGCCACCAACTGCCGGAACCTTCCCAGCTCCCGGTCCGCCTGCTCCAGCAACGCCTTTGCCGAATCGACTTTTGTCGCAATCTCACGCACATCCAGTTGCGCGATCACCTCACCGGCCTTCACCCCCTGCCCCGGCACCACCAGATACTGCTCCACCCGGCCCGCCACCTTCGCCTCCACCATCGCCCTCTGCTTTGACCGTACCGTGCCCACCACTTCCTCCGTCGCCTGATGCTTCACGGGCGCGGCTTTCACCATCCGCACCGCCACCGCGGGACCGTCCGGCAGTTGCAACCCCGCGCCTTCTGGCCCATGCCCGCCACAGGCCGCCAGCAGACTCGTGGCCATCACACTCATCATCATCCGTGTCTTCATCGTCATAGAAATATCAGCTTAATTCGCTTCCCTTCTTTCAACCCCTCACCCACAGCACTTCTCCCCTTTCCCTACCCCCAGCTTCTTGAGCACCGTCTCCGCCGGACAAAATCCAGTGAAAGCCGACTGCAACAAATTGAACCCCACAAACACCGTCAGCCAAATCCAATTCGGGTTCACATAGTGGGCCAAAGCCAGACTCCCCAGCACCATCGTGCCAGCCATCGCGCGTATTACGTTTTCGAGTTTCATCGTTATTTGGGAATGATTCGGGTTAAAAAATTCAATCACTGGGTCACTGCGGGATGCTTCCGGTCATGCTCAGGCCAGCCTTCCGCCGCAAACGCACTGACCACGCTGGCATGGTTCCGAGCCACCTTTACCGCAGCTGCAGTCTTTCCCTTCACGGTCGCCTTCACGCCCTTCTCCGTCACCTCAAAAGCATGCGTCATGTCAGCATAGTGCGCCACATACTCCTCAAAGGCCGGGTCCCATCGTCTCACCCGCAGCCCGGACTCCAGACGCGCTTCCATTTGCTTCACATGCTTCTTCAAGGCCGCCGCCACCTTAGGGTCATCGGATTCGGTCAGCGCCTGGTATCCGTCCTCTGTTTTTGTGACCGTACGGCGAATCAGGGAATGGTTGTCAAACAAAGCCTGAATCTGTGCCTGCGCTTCCGGCGGCATGCCTCGACCCGCCGGTTGCGCAGAAACGCAGCCACTCGCGAGAATTCCCGCCAGCGTCAGGGAAAAAACATTGAAGGTCGAAAGAAGCGTCATATTTTATGTCGTGTTTGACTATATGAGTTTATACGCATATAGTTGCGCTATGCAAGCCTGTTTTTTCCAAATGCCCTCGAAAAAATCATCCCCTCCTGTCATCACCGAAGAAGCTCTCGAAATGATCGCCTCCTGGTTCCGTGTCCTCGCTGAACCCAGCCGCCTGCGCATCCTCCGCTCCCTCGAAGAAGGTGAAAAAAACATCACCGACCTCGTCGCCGCCACCGGCCTTACCCAGGCCAATGTCTCCCGCCACGTCCAGTCCCTGGCCCAGGCGGGAATGGTCGGCCGCCGCAAGGAGGGCCTCGTCACCATGTGCTTCATCGCCGACCCCGCCATCACCGAACTCTGCGACTCCGTCTGCTCCAATCTCCAAAAACGACTCGCCGACCGTGCCCGCCAACTCGGCTAAGCGAACTCCGCACACCACGCCCCGGCTCATGATCCTCGCCGCCCTTGCCCTCTCTCTCCTCGGCGGCCTTTTTTTCCTCTGGTGGTGGGCCGATCACCAAAACGGTGTCCGCTGGGCACAAAAAGTTGTGCGCGATCGCTTCCCCGACGTGCCCTCCATCACCCCCGTCGACCTCGCCTTCTGGCTCGCCGATCCCGCACGGCCACCACCGCGCATCCTCGATGCCGGGTCCCCCGAGGAGCAGTCCGTCTCCACCTTGCCAAGAGCCCTTTGCGTCGATCCGGAAGCCGAAGCAGCCACCCTGCTCCATGATCTCGCCGCAGATCAGCCCCTCGTCATCTACTGCGCCGCCGGCTATCGCGGCGCCCGACTCGCCCGCCGCCTCATCGCCGCCGGTCATCCCGATGTCCACAACCTCGACGGTGGCATTTTCGCCTGGGCCAACGCGGGTCATCCCTTGGAAAAGGACGGTCAGCCGTGCCTCAACGTGCACTCCTACCATCGTCTCTTTTCGCGCCTGCTCAAGAACCCCAACCCCTGAAAACGAACACCCTCATGCACCGCCGCATTCTTTCCTTCCTCATCGTTTCCGCCTCCGCCTTCGCCCTTTTCGGTCAGGACGCCAGCGTCAAACCCGGCATCAACGAGAAGTTTCTGGATCCCCAACTCAAAGTCGAGGAATGGACCGAGCGCTTCGAAACCGAAAGCCGTGAGATCTTCCACAACCGCGAAGCCATCCTGAAAGCCCTCGACCTCAAACCCGGCATGGCCGCCGCCGATATTGGTGCCGGCACCGGTCTGTTCACCTTACCCATGGCCGCCGCCGTCGGAACCGAGGGCAAAGTGTTCGCGGTCGAGATCGCCAAGAATTTCCTCGACCACATCCGTGCCCGAGCCAACAAAGCCCAAGCCCCCAACATCGTCACCATCCTTGGCAACGAAAAGAGCGTCGAACTGCCTGAGGCCAGCATCGACCTCGCCTTCATCTGCGATGTCTATCATCACTTCGAATTCCCCAAGGCCAGCCTTGCCTCCCTGCACAAAGCCCTCAAACCTGGGGGTCAACTCGTCCTCATCGACTTCAAGCGCATTGAGGGCATCAGCAGCGACTTCATCCTCGGCCATGTCCGCGCTGGCCAGGATGTCTTCGAGGCAGAAGTCACCGCCGCTGGCTTCGAGAAAGTCTCCGAAGTCAAAGACCTGCTCCAGGAAAACTACTTCATGAAATTCGTCCGCAAGTAGCTTGAAACACATGAAGTCCACCAGCCTCAAAGACCTGTCATGGGTAATCGTGCAATTGCTTCTGCTGGCGGCAATCCTGTTCGTGCCGTCATTCTGGCTCTTGCCGCTGCTGGTGCCCCTACGCCCACTGGGTCTGTTGATGGGCGCCGCCGGACTGGCGATTTCAGGCTTGGCAACTTGGCAGTTGCAAAAGGGCCGTTCACTCACACCGATGCCATCACCCCGCTCGGGAGCGACTTTGCTCGAAAGCGGGTTGTATCGCCACGTTAGGCACCCCGTTTACAGCGGCCTCTTGGTGTGGGCTTTAGGCATGGCCGTAGCAGCGACGAGCGTCCTGCACTTCCTGCTTTTTGGACTGCTCTGGGCGTTCTTCCATGCCAAAGCCGCGCACGAAGAACGACTGCTCGCTCTGAAATTCAGTGACTATCCGGCTTACATCGCCCGCACACCACGCTTCTTCCCGCGTGTGAATCACCGGTGATTCACACCGTGATCCAATCCCAGCCATTCTCAAAGCGCCGCCCGCGCCCATGCCAGCAATTGCCCTGCGGATTGGGAGCCCGAAGTTCGCGCCACCTCCTGCCCATTGCGGAACAGGATGAACGCAGGTATCCCCTGAATCCTTAGCCGACCGGCCACCTCCTGCAGCGCCTCCGTGTCCACCTTTGCCAACACCATTTGCCCCACCGCCGCCTGTGCCGCTTTGGCAAACTCCGGAGCCATCATCCGGCAGGGCCCGCACCACTGCGCCCAAAAATCTACCAGCACCGGCAGCCCGCTCTGCCCGACCAGTCCCGCAAATGACTCCGCCGACGCCACCTCCACCGGTGCTCCCGGCGCGCTCAGCTCTGTCTTGCACGTCCCGCATCTCCCCGTCTGCCCCAACCGCGCA
>JBIIUD010000390.1:0-4124 GCA_044340175.1 Verrucomicrobiaceae bacterium | reverse complement strand
AACCCCGCAGCCATTGAGGCTGACATCGCCATGCATCACGCCATCGCCGATGCCAGCGGCAACCTCATTTACCGCCTCATTCTCGATTCCCTCGCGGATCTCGGCGTCTCCAGTCGCCTACGCACCATCGGACGTATCGGCAAGGCTCCTGCTGCGGCGCACCACGAAGCCATTCTCGTCGCCATCGAAAATCGGGATCCTGAAGCCGCCCGCGCCGCTATGCGCAGCCACATCCTTGCTGCTGGTGAGGATATGAATCTTTCCGCACTCAAAACCATCAAGGCAAAATGAGTCATGAAGCCCTTTTTTCTGTCCTCCATCTTTTTGTCGATCCTCTGCGGAACCTCCGAGGCGGACGACGCCTCCTTCTTCGACTCTAAAGTCCTGCCCATTCTCAAACAACGCTGCTTTGAATGCCACTCGCACGGAACGAAGATCAAAGGCGGCCTCGCTCTGGATTCACGCTCTGGCTGGGCGGAGGGCGGAGACAACGGCCCGGCCATTAAGCCAGGCCAACTGGAGGCGAGTCTCATCATCAAAGCGATCCGCTATGTGGACGCGGAGTTCGAAATGCCGCCAAAGGCCAAGCTTCCTGCCAGTGAGATCGCCATTCTCGAAGAATGGGTAAAGCTCGGTGCTCCTGACCCACGAACCGCTGGGGCCGGAAAACAAAAGAAAGGCATCGACCTCGCCGAAGGCCGGAAGTTCTGGGCCTTCCAACCCGTGAGCAATCCCAAGCCGCCGCTGGTGAAAGATACCGCATGGCCACTTGATCCGCTAGATCATTTCATTCTCAAGCCGCTGGAAGTCAAGGGCATCAAGCCCGTGGGTGATGCAGATCGCTACACTTGGCTTCGTCGCGTGAGCCTTGATCTCACAGGTCTGCCGCCGACTGCGCAGGCGATCGACTCCTTTTCGAAAGACACCTCATCTGATGCGTATGCGAACGCCGTGGATCATTTGTTAAACTCCAAAGCCTACGGCGAGCGCTGGGCCAGGCATTGGCTCGATCTCACTGGCTATGCCGACATGATCGGCACCTCGAACAATGTTTATGCCGAGCACGCGTGGCGCTACCGCGACTACCTCATCAACGCCTTCAACACCGACAGGCCCTTCGACGATTTCATCCGCGAGCAGATCGCAGGTGATTTGATGCCTGCAAAATCCATCGAAGATCAGGCGCAAAAAATCACCGCCACCGGCTTCCTCCTGGTGGGTGATATCGAGATCGTGAATCCCGACAAAGCGAAGATGGAGACTGATCACATCGACACACAGATGATCAAAATCGGCCAAACCTTCATGGGCATGACGCTCGGCTGCGTGCGCTGCCACGATCACAAGTTTGATCCCATCGGAGTGGAGGATTACTACGGCATCGCAGGCATGCTGCGCAGCTCGCCATCGTCTCACAAGATGCCTGACATGGGCGTCTGGAGCACTCTCAATAGCACCGTGCTGCCTGAGACACCCGCGCAACTCGCTGCACGCAAGCAAGTCGAAGCCGAGAACGAACAACGCATCGTCAGCCTCAAAGAGCAGCAAAAGAAACTCACCTCAGAGAAAACCGACGTATCTAAGCAACTCGCTACTCTCGGAAAATATGATAGACCAGCACCCCAAGTTGCCGCCACCGACAACGCCGAGCGTGAAACAACTAAACCGGTTTCTCCCACAGATTCAGGGAAGCCACAGATTGAAAAAACCTCTGCAAATCAAACTAGCATCTCGAAGGCCTTGACTCCGAGCACCAAAGATGCCGAAGGCATCAAAGCCATTAGCCGTGGGTTGAGCGCAGCCACACCCCCGGACAGCCATACCAACGGAACCGACCCCGGCAGGGGTCGAAGCAAGCCCGCTGACAAAGACGCCCTCATCAAACGCCGCGACGAACTCGACGCCCAGCTCAAAAAGCTCGCCGACACCATCAATCACGCCGAGTTCTTCAAAGACAAAACGCCGCGAGCCTTCGCCATGAGCGATGGCCCGCAGCCCGCCGACATGCCCGTTTATGTTCGTGGCAATCCGTATGCACCGAGCAGCGTCGTGCCGCGTGGAGCGGTTCGCGTGGCCTCTTGGGACAAGTTTCCCACCATCCCCGCAGGCCAAAGTGGACGTCTTCAGCTCGCGGACTGGCTCGCCGACGAACGCAATCCACTCACCGCCCGCGTGACGGTGAACCGCATCTGGCAAAAGCTCTTTGGCACCGGTATCGTGCCCAGCGTGGACTACTTCGGCACTCGTGGTGATGCGCCCACGAACCTGGAGTTGCTCGATCATCTCGCCACCCGCTTCATGCAGGGTGGTTGGTCACAAAAAGCCTTCCTTCGCGCGCTCGTGCTCAGCCGTGCTTATCGCCTTAGCAGTGCCAATGATGCAGTGGCGATGAAGCTCGACCCCGAGAACAAACTCCTCTGGCGCATGAACCGCCAGCGCCTCGACGCCGAAGCGATGCGCGACTCCATGCTCGCCATCAGCGGCGAACTCACGCGCGACAGCGGCGGCCCGGCACTCGTGCTGGAGAATCCCGAGAACTGCGGTTCCCTCGCCTTAAAAGGCGTCAACCCGCCCAACTACAGTCATCGCAAGCCGCGCCCCTCACAGGAGTTCGAGCGTACGATCTATTTGCCCATCCTGCGCGGCGGCACCGCCGGCCCGGACCGCTTGCGCGCCTTCTTCGACTTCGTGGACCCCGCTGGCACCGCCGGTCAGCGCAATCAGACCATCGTACCCACGCAGACGCTCTTTCTGCTTAGCAACGACCTCCTCCGCAAACGTGCCCACGTCCTCGCCGACAAACTCATCACCGAGGAACCGAACGAACTCGCCCGTCTCGATGCCCTGTGGCTGCGCGTCTTGAACCGCCCCATCACCAGCAGTGAGCGCGAGGACGCCTCCGCCTTCCTCGGGCACGTAGAACCGCTCATCAAAACCGTCAAAGGCCGCCCCGCCCTTGACTCCATCAAGTGGCGTGAACTCTGCCACAGCCTCCTCGCCTCGAACGAGTTCGTGTTTCGACTTTGATCCATTCTTGTGCCTTCCGCCTTCTGCATTTCAAAACTCCATCACGCCACCCCGCCATGAACACCCTCACTCGCCGCCAGCTCCTCCAGCGCACCGCCTGCGGCTTCGGTGCCCTCGCGTTGCAAGACATCGCCAGCGCGGCTTCGAATCCACTCGCGGCTCGCATCCCCGGTATGATGCCCAAGGCGAAGCGCGTCATCTTCCTCTTCATGGGTGGCGGCCCCTCACAGATGGACCTCTTTGATCCAAAGGACTTCATCACCCGCAAGCACGGCCAAAAGATCGACTCACCCCTGCGCAAGGAAGTCACTCAGGTCGGCACGGAGCAGTTTCTCGCTCTCAAAGCCATGGCTCCAGTGCGTCCGCGCGGCCAATCGGGCATGATGATCTCCGATCTGATGCCGCACCTCGCCTCCGTCGCCGACGACCTCTGCCTCCTGCGCGGCATGAATGCCGACAACCCGCAGCACGCAGGCGCAACGCTGCAATTTCACACCGGCACCTTCGCCGAAGTGCGACCCTCCATGGGCGCGTGGGTCAGCTACGGCCTTGGCACCGAGAACGCGAACCTGCCCAGCTTTGTCAGCATCCAAGGCGGCGGCGTGCGCGAGTATGGTTCCGCCTTTCTGCCTGCGATTCATCAAGGCACGAAGCTCACCGTGCCGCTCGACAGCAAAACGCTACCAGTCGAGAACCTGCGCAACGTCTCCGAAAACGACGCCATCCAACGCCAACGCATGGATTTCATGGCTCGCATGAACCGCCGTCTCGTCAGCGACCTTGGCGGCGATGCCAGCATGGAAGGCATGATCCAAAACATGGAACTCGCCGCCCGCATGCAGCTCACCACACCCGAGATCGTGGACATCTCGAAGGAAACCAAAGCCACACTCGACCTCTACGGCGTCGGCGGCAAGGACACGAATACCTTTGGCCGTGCTTGCCTGCTCGCCCGCAAGCTCAGCGAGGCCGGCGTGCGCTTCGTGCAGGTCAGCACTGGTGGCTGGGATCACCACGGCGACATCCGGGGCAACCTGCCCAAGCTCTGCGCCCAGACCGATCAACCAGTGGCCGCCTTGCTTAAAGATTTGAAATCA
>JBIIUD010000389.1:0-4129 GCA_044340175.1 Verrucomicrobiaceae bacterium | reverse complement strand
CCGCCGTGAACGATGACAGGATTGATGCCGACGGCTTCGAGGAAGACCACGTCTTTGAGAAAGGTATCGACGACGCTGGGGTCTTCCATGGCACTGCCGCCGACCTTAATGAGGAAAGTGCAGCCGCGATAGGCCTGCATGTAGGGCAGGGCTTCGAGCAGGACGGCGGCTTTGGCGGTTTGCTGGGTTAGGGACATTCGATTGCGGAGGGGGGCGAGGACGAGGACGAGGACGAATTAGGCGAGGCCTTTTTGGCGTTTGGCGTGGATGGCTGCGGAGTACTCGCTGGCATTGAAATCGACGTAGTCTTTGGACAGGTCGCTGGTGTAAACGATGTATTCGGCCGAGCCGAGGTTGAGATCGATATTGACGGTGAAGCGCGGTTCCTGAACGATTTTTTCCAACTGGGCGATAGGGGTGCCGGTAGAAAGGCCACCTTTGCAGGCGATGAGACCATCGAAGTAAATGTCGATGAGTTCCTCGCGGATGCGCGCGCCGGAGTAGCCGACCGCGTGGATGATGCGGCCCCAGTTGGGGTCGGAACCATTGAAGGAGCATTTGACGAGCAGCGACTTGCCAACGGCCTCAGCGACGCGGCGAGCGTCGCTCTGGGTGCGGGCGTTGCGCACGCGAATCTCGACGAATTTGGTAACACGCTCGCCATCGGCGACGATCATTTTGGCCAGCTCAAGCATGACCTTATGCAGAGCGCGGCGGAAGATGCGGGACTCCTCGGAACCCGAGCGGATGAGTGGCGTCTCAGACTGGCCATTGCTCATGACAATGACGGTGTCGTTCGTGCTGGTGTCGCCATCGACAGTGATGCGATTGAACGAAAGATCGACGGCATAGCGGACAGCGCGCTTGATTTCATCTTTGGCGACGCGCGCATCGGTGGTGATGAAGCAGAGCATGGTGGCCATGTTGGGGCAAATCATGCCGGCTCCTTTGGCAATGCCGCCGATGCGGAAAGTGCCGTTGCCGCAGGGCACCTCGATGGCGAAGGATTTCGCGTGGGTATCGCTGGTGATGATGGCTTGAGAAGCCTCGTCGGAACCTTTGGCGTGAAGCTGCTGGGTGAGTGGCGCGATGTTGGGTGTGACGCGTTCCATGGGCATGGGCATGCCGATGATGCCTGTGGAGCAGACGAGCACCTGTCTCATGCTCACGCCGAGCGCTTCCGCAGCGGTTTTGGTCATGAGTTTGGCGTCGCGTATGCCTTGGGGGCCGGTGCAGGCGTTGGCATTGCCACTGTTGGCGATGATGGCGCGGGTGTCAGTTTCTTTGATGTGTTGGGCGGAAACACGGACGCAGGCGGCCTTGACTTGATTGGTGGTGAAGACTGCCTCGGTGTGTGTCGGGAAATCCGAGACAATGAGGGTGAGATCGAGTCGCTTATTGTCAGGGTTTTTGATGCCGCAGCCGATGGCTCCAGCGCGAAAGCCTTTGGGGGCAGTGACACCGCCGGTGATCTTCTTGAAAGGGATGCGCGGCTCGTTGTCTGCGGGGTCGGACTTGCTCATGAGGATACGGGGGTGAGAGTGCGGGCAGCGGTGTCAGATCAGACTTGCAGAAGGGCAGTGGTGTCTGGGAAACCGAAGGCGAGGTTGAAATTTTGAATGGCCTGACTGGAGGCGCCTTTGCCGAGGTTGTCCTCGGTGCTCATGAGGATGATCTGGTTCGTGTTCGGATCGTGTGCCCATCCGATGTCGATGAAGTTGGTGCCGACAACGTGTTTGGTGTCGGGGCTTTGATTGCGACCGAGCAGTCGAACGAATGGCTGATCCGAATAGGCGGCGGTGAGTGTTTCACCGACTTGATCCGCGGTGACACCGACTGCCAGTTTCACAAAGGTGGTGGTGCAGATGCCTGCGTGAACGGGCACTAAGTGAGGCACAAAAGTGAGAGGGACGGGCTGTCCGGCGGCGAGAGCGAGTTCCTGGCCGATCTCGCTCAGGTGGCGGTGGCGAGGCACGCTGTAGCTACGCAGGCTGCCGTTCACCTCGCAGAAGAGCAAAGGAATGCTGGCGTTACGTCCAGCGCCGCTGGCACCGCTCATGCTGGAAACATTGATGGGTTGATCGAGCGAGATGAGCTGCGCCTTCAGCAAAGGAATCAGAGGCAGCAGGATGCTGGTGGGGTAGCAGCCAGGGCAGGCGATGAGGCGGGCGGTCTTGATGGCCTCTGCGCGAATCTCAGGCAGCGCATAAACAGCCTCGGCTAGCAGTTCTGGATGCGGATGGGCATGATCATAAAACTGAGCGTAAAGATCGGGCGAGCGCAGGCGGAAGTCGGCACTGAGGTCAATGACGCGCAGACCCGCATCAAGCAGTGGCTTAGCAAATTCAGCTGAGACACCATGCGGCAGTGCCAGGAAAGCCACTTGGGCTCCGCTTTGTTGGATGAGAGTCACATCCGGTTCAATGAAAGCCAGCGTGTCCGCTGATGGAATGCCGCGGAGGCGGGGAAACTCGGCACTGAGTGATTTGCCAGCAAGGGCGCGTGAGGTCACTGCCACGAGTTCGATGCCAGGATGGCGCAGGATAAGGCGCAGCAACTCGATGCCTGAGTAGCCGCTGGCTCCGATGACTGCTGCTTTGACTGATGTACTCATTTGGCCAGATTGAGGAAAAGGGGAAAGGGGCGGAGTATGGATGGATGGGGGGGTGGGGTCAATGGGTTTTGGGGGTCAGGGCAAGAGGTTCTGTCGGGGATAGGATTTGACATGGGGAATCTTGCGCTAAGGTTGGCGCCCCATGCCGAAATCCAGCCTATCCCCAGAACAAGTTTGTGAGATGCTTTTGCAAGCGGCTGATGCCGTGATCGCCGCAGAACCAGCGCTCTCGGAAGCTGACCGAAATCTGGGGGATGGCGATCATGGCTTGGGCATGCAGCGCGGCATGACTGCTGCCAAAGAGAAATTGGCCGTTGCTCCTGAAAGTGTGGAGAAAGCTTTTGCAACTCTGGGCATGGCGATGATGAGCAGCATGGGCGGTGCCAGCGGAGCGATCTTTGGTACTTTCTTCCGCAACGGCGGAAAAGCTCTCGCAGGTCAAGCTGTGCTGGACTCAGCGGGGCTGGCGGCCTTCCTAAAGGCTGGCGTTGAAGGCGTGCAAACCCGAGGAGGTGCGAAAGTGGGTGACAAAACCGTCGTTGACGCCATGGCTCCAGCTGCAGAAAAAGCGGCCGAGGTCGTCACTGAACCTTTGCCTGTGGCTGCCGCTGCTGTTCTGGAAGCTAGTCTGGCGGGCCTAGAGGCGAGTAAGGCAATGGTGGCTCAATTCGGACGCGCCAAGACCTTGGGCGAGGCTTGCATTGGCTTTCCTGACGCAGGTGCCATGTCCGTGACGGTCATCCTGCGGGCCTTCAACGATTACATTCAGGCCTAAATATTTCTTCGATTTTCAACCCCAACCCTAATCCATCCAAACATCATGGCCGATATTCAGACGAGCGCAGCAGACAAGAAAGAAAAGGAATTCTTCACCCACGTCCCCCAGGAGGCCCCCGGCTTTTTCTTGAAGGGCAGCCACCAGTATGACTGGGGTCTCAAAAATCGCTTGAGCCAAGTTTTCAATCCCAAGGATGGTCGCACCGTGATGCTGGCCTTTGATCACGGTTACTTCCAAGGCCCTACCACCGGCCTGGAGCGTGTGGACCAAACCATCCTGCCGCTCGAGCCGTATGCCGATTGCCTCATGCTCACCCGCGGGATTCAGCGCAGCGTCATCCCGGCGAGCACCCGCAAAGCCATCGCCCTCCGCGCCTCCGGCGGCACCTCCATGGTCAGCCCAATGGAAGAATGGGAAGGTGAACTCGACGGCAAGAAAGTCACTTTTGGTCGCCCTGGCTTCGAGCCGCTTTCCAATGAAAGCACCGCGCTCAACATCGAGGAAGCCATCCGCCTCAACGCCAGCATCCTCGCCGTGCAGGTCTTCATCGGCAGCGCTTACGAGCGCCAGTCGTTGAAAAACCTCACCGACCTCGTCGATGCCGCCAGCCGTTATGGCATCGCCGTCATGGGCGTGACCGCCGTCGGCCGTGCCATGGCACGCACACCGCAGTATTTCCGTCTGGCCACGCGCATCATGGCGGAACTTGGCGCGAACGTGGTGAAGTGCTACTACAC
>JBIIUD010000388.1:0-4130 GCA_044340175.1 Verrucomicrobiaceae bacterium | reverse complement strand
AAGGGGTGGAGGCCATGGGGATGCTGGTGTCTAGGCTTTAGCCGATCATTCAAAACGAACGCAGCAGAGCTGCCTGTTCAATCATGGGGTGGCTTGGTCGGGTGATTTGCTCACGGGAAGATGAGCGGCAGGTGCCGCGGTTGTTTTTTGATCGGCTGAAGCCTAGACACCAACCAAAGGAGTGAACTGCATGTGGTCGAGGATATCGGTTTGTAATGCGTAGCCGGGGGTGAGTTCTGTGAGGTGGAGACCGTGCTCAGTGAGTTCAAAGACGGCGCGCTCGGTGATGTAAAGGACCTGCTGGCCGCGGGCGAGGGCAGACGGCCCGTGGAAGCAGACGTGCTGGATTTTTTTGACGAACTTGGGCTGACCCTTGGCGAGGAAGGTACAGCAGAACACGAGGCGGCGGGCGCTTTGGGCGATGTTCATGAAACCGCCTACGCCGGCAAAACGATCAGCGAAACTGGTGACGTTGACGCTGCCTTCGGGATCGATTTCCACCGCTCCAAGGACAGCGATGTCGAGACCACCGCCGTCATAGAAGTCGAACTGAGCGGGCTGGTCGATGACGGCTTCGGGGTGATGACTGCAACCAAAGCTGAGACCCGAGGCGGGGATGCCGCCGATGGGGCCACTCTCGACGGTGAGGGTGAAGTCGCCTAAGCGACCAGTGGCAGCGGCGACTTGAGCGACGGTCTCAGGCAGGCCGATGCCGAGGTTGACGATCTCGCCGGGGCGGATCTCGCGCAGGGCGCGCTCGCCAATGGTTCGACGGTCGCCGTGTGGAAGTTCGGGGACAGCGCTGAGGTCGCGACCGGTGGTAACGTAGGCCGGGTTGAAGGGTTCGCCAAAGGTTTGCTCGTGGTTTTGGCCATGGCTGACCACAAGGTGATCAACGAGAATACCCGGAACCCGGACGGCTTTGGGATCGGTGATGCGATCAACGATCCGCTCGACCTGGGCAATAACGATGCCGCCGTGATTTTTGGCGGCTTGGGCAAGCGGGAGGACGTCGCCGATGAGGCCCTCGCGCTCAAAGGTGAGGTTGCCCTGGGCATCGGCACTGGTGGCGCGAATGAGGGCGACGTGAATAGAAACGGTCTTGTAGCGCAGCCAGGTTTGGCCATCGAGGTTGAGGCGCTCGACGAGGGGCTCGGTGGTGCGTTCGTTGAGCCGACCGCCACCGTACTTGGGATCGATGAAGGTGTTGAGGCCGACCTGGGTGAAGACGCCCGGGCGTTTGGCGGCAATCTCGCGGAGGAGAACGCAGAGCACGCCCTGAGGCAGGTTATAAGCCTCGATTTCGTTGGCAAGCGCGAGGGCACCCAGCTTCGGCGCGAGGTTCCAATGGCCGCCGATGACGCGGCGTAGCAAACCACGATGAGCCAGATGGTTGAGTCCGCGCTGTTCGCGGTCGCCCTGACCGGCACAGTAAAAAAGCGTCAGGTCCTGGGGCGTGCCGGTTTGCAGGAAACGGCGTTCAAGAGCGGCGGTCAGGAGTTCGGGATGGCCCGCGCCAACGAAGCCACCGACGCCGACCGTAGCGCCGCTGGGAATGGCGGCGATGGCTTCATCGGCAGTGGAAACGTTAGCGGGGGAACGCAAAGGGGAGGACGTTGGTTGGTGTTCCGTGATCGGTGATCTGGAGGAGCAGATCGACCCTCCATCACATGGAGCGATCAATAATCAAGAAGCGGCTAGACTCGGCTCAGGCGAGCAGGAGTCGGCCCTTGGGCTGCGGGACGGGCACCCCATCCTCTTTGGCGGTGTCGATCCAGAGTGTAACGGCCTCTTCGGCGTTTTGGATGGCTTCGGCACGGGTGCTGCCGTGGGCCATGCAACCGGGGAGTTCGGGCACGTCAACGACGAAACAATCGTCTTCGTCGCTCCACCAAAGGATCATTTCGTAGGCTGTGGATTTCATCGGAGGTCGGGGTTGCCCAGCAGAACTCGCCGGACTTGTTTGATTTGATAGGGTTTCGCTTTGTTCCCTTCACGCTGAATATTGATACGGTCCACAAGACCTTCTTTGGTGAAGATGTGGTGGCTGCCCTTTACTCGCAGCTTAAAACCGAGCTCGGTTAGTAAATGAACCACATCCTCAAAGGGTATATTTGCATCCGCCGTACCGCTGAGGATGCGTTGAAGGATTTTCGTCGGCGAAGGCATGAGGGCGAATGAAACGTCGAGGTGCGGACGCTGTCAACATGGCAGGAAGAGGCGCTTGTGCGTACTCCGTTTTCACTAGCCACGCCAGCCACCATTGATTTCGAGGGTTTGGCCAGTGATGTAGGAGGCGAGGGGGGAACAGAGGAAGAGGACGGTTTGGGCGACTTCTGTGGGCGTGCCGAAGCGGCCGAGCGGCACGTTTTTGAGCATCTCAGCGCGGACGTTCTCCGGGATGGTGGCGGCCATGGCGGTGTCGATGACACCGGGGGCGACGGCGTTGACGCGGATCTGGCGGCGGGCGGCTTCCCGGCTGAGCACGCGCATCATGGCTTGCACCCCCGCTTTGGCAGCGGCGTAGTTGGCTTGTCCGAAGAAACCCTGAATGGCGGCGATACTCCCGAAGCTGACGATGGCCCCTTGGTCGCGCAGGATTTCGAGGGCGTATTTGCAGCAGTAGAAGACGCCGTCGAGGTTGACGGCCGTGACGGCATCCCATTCATCGAGACCCATTTTGGCGATGGTGCGGTCCTTGATGATGGCGGCGTTGTTGATCAGGAAATCGAGCCCGCCGCTAGTGGCCTTGATGTCGCCCATCATGGCTTGGACTTCCTCAGGCTTCGAAACATCCGCAGCGATGACATAGGCGCTGTCGGTGCGAAGCCCATTCAGTTCATCCGCAAGGGTTTGGGCATCCAGGGCGGTGTTGAGGAGTCCGGGATGATTTAACACAACGGTGGCACCCGCTTGGTGAAACGTGCGGGCTATTTGAGCGCCGATGCCTTGAGAGGCGCCGGTGATGAGGGCAATTTTGCCGGTGAGGTCGATGGTAATCATGGGGGGTGTTCGGTCGCATCCTAACGGGTTGGCAGTGCCACGGTAAAGGATGAAGAAAACATTACGCGGCCACTGGAAGCTGTTTGGCGCAAGACTGGACTCGGGGCCGACGGCTGTTGTTCTCCAGTTTAGTTGCAGCCATGAACCTGCTTAATCTTTCTTGATCTTCGTAAGAAATTTTTGCTTGCCTTCTCCCGGGCATTTTGCTCTTCTCGGAGCATGGCCACCAAAAAAGACCTCCATCATTTGACTGCAGCAACGGAAGAGCCATTGGCGCTCCGCGAACGTCGCAAAGCTTTTTATTTGGGGCTTCTCCAGATCGCCATGCAAGACAGACTTGAGACAACGATGAGGCCACGAAGAGCCCGACGCCCTAGAGCGCGGGGTCGTCGGCCTACTTTAAGAGCTTTTGAATTTCAGCGGCCACTTGCTCGGCGAGGTATTTCGAACCCTCTGGGGTGAAATGCACGTTGGCCGGCAATTGCACCTCCGCCAGCTTGGCCTTGGCGTGGCTATGTAGGTCATTGGTGGGGATATTCGCAGCCTGCATGACCTTGGCGGCGGCTTGGTTGAACAGGATCGATTCATCAGCCACGCGCCCTTTGGTGCCTTCTGGCACGGGGGTGGTGTTACACCAGATCACTTTGGCACCGGTGGCCTGCAACTGCTGCACGATCGCAGAAAGGTTCTTCTCATAATCCGGCAGAGGAACCTGATGCTTGGCACCTGGCAAGTTGGGCTCCACCAAACGGGCACCATCGGGTCCCATGTAAACGAGGTCATGCAGACCAAAGTTGAAGTGAATGACATCCCATTTGGAATCTCCCAACCACTCTTTGACCTGCGCCACGCCGTTTGAACTGGGACCGCCGTTGGTCGGGATGCGATGCACATTGGCTTTTCCCTTCAGCAGTTCCTGAACGGCGACGGTGTAACCAATGGAAATCGAATCGCCGATAAGCAAGACTCGCGGCAGGCCTGGCACATCCTCCACTTTGGCATAGGCAGGGTTTGGCGGGCGCTTCGCATTGGGCTTCACCTCCTGGGCATTCAAATCCCCAAAAAGGGAACCAATCAGCAAAACGAAGTGAAGTGAGAGCAGGGTGCGTGTTTTCATGGGTTCCCGT
>JBIIUD010000387.1:0-4134 GCA_044340175.1 Verrucomicrobiaceae bacterium | reverse complement strand
ATGGTCAGTGGTGCCACCACCGTAGTTTTTCAGCTTGGCATCGCCCCCTGCATCTGGCGAATTCCATTGCTGCATGCCGTAGCGACTGATGTCGTCATCAATGTGGCCGCCATCCGGTTGCTCAACGCCTTTGCTGAGGTGCCACTTGCCCTTCCAGACAACATCATATCCAGCCGCTTGCAGCACCGTGGCAATGTTAGGCTGCGAGGGATCCATCTGGTGCTCTTCCTCTGACTGGGTCATGCCTTCGGACAACGTGTCGAAATTGCCATGCTGCTCAGGGTAAAGACCGGTGAACATGGTCGTGCGCGAAGGGGTACACATCGCGGTATTGGTGTAGGCGCGGGTGAAGGTGACGCCGGTGTTCTTCAGACGGCTCAGACCGGGTAGATTCTCCGCCTCCCAGCCCTCAGGAAACCACCTCAATTGCTGCTGCTGATCCGTGGTGAAGAGAATGAAATTGCGACGCTGCTGGATCGCGTCGGCTTGCGCTTGATTGGGCCAGAAATGCACCGCACCCTCTGTTGCCGCCAGCGCTCCAGATCCGCCAATCATCTTAAGAAAATCTCTCCTATGAGTTGCTGAAACTGCAGTTTTTCCTTTTTTATCAATGCTTTCCGAGTTGGCCATGCGCTCCCTTATCTGAAAGCCAACCAAAGGCAAACGCATTCTTTTTTTTCTCAGAGCATTCCATTATCGCTTTCAGTGAAGCCACAGCCAAGCATGGACGCAATCACTGTCGTGTGAGATCAGTTAGTACCAGCGGCCATTGCGCTGCGGCATTGAATGCCTGAAGACCGCTTGAGGGAGTGTTGGCCATGTTGTAAACACAAGGCTTTGCGATACATTGCAAAACCTTTCACCACGGGTTTCTAAACCTTAGAAAACCCAACCGAAACAAAACGAGTGGCGGAGCGGACGGGGCTCGAACCCGCGACCTCCAACGTGACAGGCTGGCGTTCTAACCGACTGAACTACCGCTCCAAACTCGTTTGGTGAGTTGTGAACCTAGCGGACCCCTCCACCTGCGCAACTGAAAAAGTTATTCTTGAGAAGAAAGTTTTCATTCCTCCCCCACTTCCCTTTTCAACTCCAGCGCTTGGCCTGAGCTCGGAGTCCGGATTCACTGCGACTGGTCACCAAGGTCTCCGTCAATAGCTTGGCCACATCCAGTCGCGAGATCTTCACACCAGCGAGCACTTCCTCCCATGAGGCAGCCCGCAACTTCTTCAATGTCCCAAATGCCAGCATCAAAGGCAGTGCGGTGGCGTAGCGCAGTTTGACAGGCTTGAGGCGGCAGACATAACGCAGGCCTTTCTCCAGATGGCCCTCACACACCTTGGCCCAATGCTCCCAGACGGGTCGGAGCCGCTGACTGTCACGCCTAAGCTCCCCAACATCGGCAAGGCCGATCTCACGCCACATCGCCTCAGGTAGGTAGCAGCGGCCCAGCTTCATGTCTTTGCCCACATCCCGCAGGATGTTGATGAGCTGCAAAGCTTTGCCCATGTGGATGCCATCCGCCACCATCGCCTCCACCGAAACCCCCGCTTCAAAAGCATCCGTCAGTTCGCTCGCGCACAACCGGGTCCAGAACTCCCCCACACAGCCCGCGACCCGCCAGGTGTAGTCATCCAGCTCTTCTGCCGTCTTCAAACTGCGCAACTGACCGTCTCCGGGGAATCGTTCGATGTCCAGGATCTGCCCCGCAATGATGCGCTCCAAAACCTCCAGCACCGCCACCCGCGCTGCGCCGCGCATGGTCCCGAGCCAGGCCAAGGAATCGCTCAGCACCTCCATGAGCCGCTTTTCAGCCGCATCCGATTGAAACGCCGCAAACTCATTTTTGAGCTTTGCCGAGAGCGTTGTCTCGATCACGGAATCAGGCGTGCGGATCAATCCATCAAAGGCCCGCAGGCACTCCATGCGCATTGACTCAGGCACCTCAGCCGTGTCAGCCAGAGTATCGGCAGTTCGCGCCAACAGATAGGCCAGAGAGATCGGCTCACGCAGTTCCTTGGGCAGAGCTTTCAGCGTCAGGTAAAACGACCGCGACACCGAGGCCAGCAGTTTCCCACCCAGCTCTTTTTCATACACACTCTCATCTTCCTGACTCATTGGTCTCATCAAGCCATCACTTCACCCTGGACGCAAGCCCAGCCCCAAAAACCGGGAGAAGCTGCTAGCGAGGCAACACCATCAGTTGACCCGCCCTTCCAGCTTGGGAAGATGGCGCATGATTCACCTCGCAGACGAAAGTCATGGCAGCCCCGGACCAGGAACCTCCCTGGCCCAGGAAATGCATGAGGCTTTCTCAGAGACCGGCCTGTTCTCCAGCTCGCGCGACTTTGAATATCGCCCGCAACAGCAGCGCATGGCCGAGCTCGTTGGCAGCGCTTTGGAAAAGCAGCACCCACTGGTCGTCGAAGCCGCCACCGGCGTTGGCAAGTCCCTCGCCTACCTGCTGCCCTCCATCCGCCGCGCCCTGGACGCCAAACGCAAGGCCGTCATCACCACTCACACGATCAACCTGCAGGAGCAGCTGATCCATAAGGACATCCCCATCATCCAGAAACTGGTGGGCGATTTCAAAGCCGTGCTGCTCAAAGGCCGCTCGAATTACCTCTGCCCCACTCGCTTGAAACGCGCGCTCGCGGAGACGGGCGATCTCTTCACCAACTTCGAAGCTGCCGAGCTTGCGAAGCTTCTTGAGTGGTCCGAGTCCACCAAGGACGGCACGCTCAGTGACCTCACCTTTTCTCCCACGGCCCGCGTCTGGTCCATGGTTTGCAGTGAGGCCCACGCCTGCACACCGCGCAAATGCGGCCCAGGCTCCAACTGCTGGTATCAAACCGCCCGCCGCAAGGTCGCTGAGGCGGATGTCGTGGTCATGAACCACACGCTGTTCTTCACGCTGCTGTCTTCCAACGAAGAAACCCTGCCAGAGGACGGCAACTTCCTCTTCCCCAAAGATTTCGTCATCCTTGACGAAGCGCACACCATCGAAAACATCGCCGCCAAAGCCTTTGGCATTCATGTCAGCGAGTCCAACATCCGCTTCGAACTGAGCCGACTGCACAATCCCAAGACTCGAAAAGGCTTTTTCACCCTACTGGGCGAGCGCGAAGGGGCCGAACTCGTGCTCACCGCCATGGCCACGGTGGACGGTTTTTTCCGCTCGGCTGAGAATCGCTGCAAATTCTCCACCTATGCCCGCGAGTTCCGAGTGCGTGAGCCCGATTTCATGGCGGACACACTGACGCCGGAACTGCTGCGCATCGCCAAGATCACCGAACGCGCTGGCGACACCGCCAAGAACGAAAACACCAAGTCCGAGGTTCATGACCTCGGCAAAAAGCTCGTCGCCGTCTCCGCCAGCATCAAGGCCTGGATCAATCAAGAAGCTGAGGAGCATGTCTATTGGGCTGAGCGCACCGGCGGTGAAAGCCGCACCCTCGCCCTGCACAGCGCGCCGATTGATGTGTCTTCCAAGCTTCGGGAAATCTTCTTCCAACCCGGTAAAGCCTGCGTTTTCACGAGCGCGACCTTGAGCGTGGGCGATGATACCGAGCTGCGCTGGTTCCGCCGTCGTGTCGGAGCGGAAATCTGCACCGCCGCCTGCATCGAAAGCCCTTTCAACTTTGAAAAGCAGATGAAGCTTTACTTGGTCAAATCGATGCCCCAGCCCGGATCGCCCGACTTCGAATCCGCTCTCTGCGAACGCATTCGTCACTTCCTCGATCTCTCCGACGGTCGCGCCTTTGTGCTCTTCACCAGCTACAGTCAGATGCAGGCCATGGCGGACCTGTTGGAAGATCACTGCGCCCGCCGCGATTGGCAACTCTTGGTTCAGGGCCGGGGCATGGCGCGCCATCAGATGCTCAAAGAATTCAAAGACGATACCCATAGCGTGCTTTTTGGGACCGACAGCTTTTGGACAGGCGTGGATGTGCCAGGAGAATCCCTCAGCAACGTCATCATCACCCGACTTCCGTTTGCCGTTCCAGATCACCCGGTTACCGCTTCCCGCATTGAGCATCTCGAACAGCAGGGCATCAACGCCTTCATGGAGTATTCGGTGCCTGAGGCCATCCTCAAACTCCGCCAAGGCGTCGGTCGCCTCATCCGGAGTCA
>JBIIUD010000386.1:0-4136 GCA_044340175.1 Verrucomicrobiaceae bacterium | reverse complement strand
CAGAATCCAGAATCGTTGTTGGCATTTCACTTATCACCGCTAGTCTTGACCCTGTGCTCTGCCCTGTTTGCGAACACAGTCTTGAGGAAACTTCCGCCACCTGTCCAGGTTGCGGCTTCTGTTTGACCCTAGCAGATGCCCACTTCGGCACCTGCCCGCAAGCCGGCGTCCACGTTTCAGACCCTGCCAGGTATCTTTCCCTCAGGGCCAAGTTGGCGCTCATCAAAGCAAGCATTGATTTCGAACAACGCTTTCCTGGACTGCGCCTGACCACCCTGCTCCATGAAGCCCCCTCAGGCGTGCCACCGCGTCCTTACTTCTTCTGGATGTTCAATCGCTGCGGGCTTCACTCTGCCATCGAAAAAGGCGGCTCCAATCGTCATGTGATGCTGTGGATGGATCCTGGAACAGGCAAAATCTCGGCGATGGTCGGTTATGGCCTGGAACCCATCGTCTCCGATTCCCTGCTCGCCCAAGCCTTGGAAGCCGCCGCTGGCCCTGCTTCAACTGGCCAATGGGCCCAGGCCGGCATCTCTTTCATCCAGTCCCTCGATCGTGCCCTAGCAGACCTCCAGAACCATCTACCGACTCTCTTTGGCTGGTTCCCCGAAGCCACCTGGACAGCTTTGGAAGACGACTTCGACCCGATGGAAAAAGACCTTTCGAGCGCCACCCTCGTCTATTAGAACCCCGCAAAACCGCGATGAATATTCATCATCTGGAACTGTTCTACTACGTGGCCAAATACCATGGTGTCAGCGCTGCCGCACGCCACATTCCCTATGGCATTCAGCAGCCCGCCATCAGCGCGCAGGTCCTGCAGTTGGAATCCAGCCTGGGCATCACCCTATTCCACCGCCGCCCCTTTCAACTCACGCGCGAGGGCCAAATCCTCTATAGCCACATCGAGCCCTTCTTCACAGGTCTTCCCGATCTGCGTGCTCGTATCACCGGCGGTGTCGATGAATGCCTGCGCATCGCCGCCCCGGAACTCGTCCAGCGCGAGTACCTCCCAGCCCTCCTCGGACGCATGCACAAAAAGCGCCGCCGCTTCCGGTTCACACTCCAAGAGGCACGCCAGCATCAAATCGAGATGCTCCTCAACGCCCAAGAGATCGACATCGGACTCGCCGTTCAGACCTCGAAGCCAGGGCCTGGTCTGCATTGCACACCTGTGAGCCAATTGCACCTGACGCTGCTCGCCCCAGAAAAGCTAGGCATCAAGAACGCCGCCGAGTTGTTTTCTACCGAACGCATCAGCATTCCACTGATCACCTTGTCAGGCAGTGACACTGTTCGACGCGCTTTTCTCGATGTCCTGCGCGAGCGCCGCGTCGAATGGCTTCCCAGCCTAGAACTCGGTAGCCTGGATCTTGTCGCCCGCTACGCCGCGCAGGGCTTCGGGGTCGGTTTGAGTGTCAAACAGGCACGCATCAGGCTACCCAAAGGCGTCATCGAGCTTCCATTGGAAGACTTCCCGCCCGTCATGTTCAGCGTTTTTCATCAGGCCCGCCCTTCCCCGCTTGCGCAACTCTTCATTGCCGAGAGTCAAGCTCTGGCGGAGGAGTTGTTTGGCCCGGCGCCATAACAGGTATCCGAGTCACCTCCACCTCGGCGCGTTTCGGCAGCGGAGCAGGATTCAACAGGTCATCTGGAGCCCCCCGTCTGGTGTAAAGAAAGCGCGTCGGGCTCAACCGATTCATCGGCACATCAGAGTAGCCCACGCCTGGCCCTGGATAGGGACCCTCACGCACCTCAAAATGCAGATGCGCCAGATACTTCCCACCCGCCGTCCCCACCGAACCGATCTGCCGCCCGCGCTCGACTTTTTCACCAACCCTTACCCCCATCTCGTGCAGGTGAGCATAAACCGTCTGAACCACGGCCCCTGGCGCGCTGTTGCTATCTGTTCCCGGCAAACGATGCGCCAGAATCACCATTTTTCCCCAGCCACCGCCGATATCATGAGCCAACACGACTCGTCCCGCGCCTGCCGCATAAACAGGATCCCCCAGATCAGAGTTCTGCCCACCAATGCCGTTCAAATCATCCCCCAAATGCCGTGTCACCCGGAATGGCTGCGCATCATAAGTCAAAGCCCCGTGCTCGGAGCCCAGCGGGTGATCAAAACGCGTCGCTAGAGGCAAGCTGGCGATGTCCCGAGGGCTCATCCGAACAAAACCCGGGTCAAAAGGTTTGCGCGTCACCGCATGCGCCGGCAATGCCTCCAATCGGGGTGAAAGCCGCTGCCAGATCCCAAAAACGATGGCGCCCGCAGCAAGCAGCGTGGCAGCGGTGCGCAGCATCTGAAGCCCACGGCGGCGACCTATGAAAACCATCATCCTTCCTGCTTCACTGCGGCTTTGGTCACAGCCGGTCCAGAGAACCACTTGTCATAGGCCCAATGAACCATCCCCAAAAGCATGAAACCGCCCTGAATGCTCCATGAGATCAATAAGGCGCGCCAGATACCGTCCGTGAATCCATAACTATGCAAACCGACCCCAAGTTGATTCACGCCAAACCAGGAAAACAGCGTCACCATGCCCATCAAAACCGAGAGCACATGCAGGCCCGTTTCTTTGATGTAGCCCCCCAAGCGCGCATGCAAAATGACCAACCCCATGAGCACGATCATGAGCGCTCCATTCTCTTTGGGATCCCAACCCCAAAAACGACCCCACGAGTCATTGGCCCAGATCCCCCCAAGCACGGTTCCAACCAGCGAGAACAGCAAGCCAAAACAAACCACGCCATAGGTAATGCGAGTCAGCAACCGCCGCTTCTCCACAGCTCCCGGTCCACGTGCAAAGGTCCGGTAGGCCAACACCACCATGGAAAGGATCGAAGCCAGCATGGCCCCGGCATACCCAATGTTGATGCTGGTCACGTGTGTGGCCAGCCAGAAATTGGTGATGAGCACCGCCTCAAGCGTCGGCATGGTGTCCTGACCGTCGAGTGCCATGAAGCGGTTGGACAAAAACAGTCCGAGTGCTCCTAAAAAACCCGTCAAGGCAAGCCCCGATCCGTTCTTCAAAACACGCTCCAACAGCAGCGCCACAAAACAACTCACGGCGGTGATGAACAAAATGGTCTCATAGAGCGTTGCGACCGGAGGGCGCTCGTTGATGATGCACCGCTCCGTGATTCCCCATACAGTGTAGGCCATAGCGACCACCAAAGGCACCATCGCGATCCGCCCTGCGATGCGCGCAAACTTCGTCTGCGGTGCAACCAAACCCACCGTGGCCACCAGGAAGCCCAGCAAAAACAAAACCAACGCATTGGTGAAGTAATCGCGCTTATAATAATTCACTTCGCGATCGACGTGCTTTAACTCCCCACGGGCATCCGCAGCCGAGCGGATCTCAGCCGTCCACTTCAACGCGGCAGCTTTGAACGCCTCTTTCCCTGCCCCCGCAGCCCCCACCAAAGCATCGCGATTTTTACCCACCGCCACCTCCTGTTGCGGCACTTCTGGATCGCGCATGACACTGGTGATGAGATCCCCAATCTTGATCCAAGCCGTCTGATTTTTATCAACAGGCGGAACAATCGCCAAAGTCATCCCTGGCCGCACGACCTTATCGATCATTTCCGTCAAAAGTTTGTCTCCAACTCCCGGAGGCAGCGCGTTCGGCCCCTTCTCGCGGATGAACTTGCCCAATGCCCCCGCCATGTCCCAGTAGGAGTAAGCCCCCTCTTTCGGTAGCCCCGCCTTGACGTCATCTGGCAACACACCCCACGTCAAAGCTCGCCAGTCCGTCCGGGCCCCCAAAAGGTAGTCACTAGTGGCGTCGTAATCAAAGAAGTTGCGCGCCAGACTGATGACTTGACTCTGAACCCCAGTGCGATCATTCCGCTCAATCTCGCTGTAGCCTTCGGCCTTCTCCTGCAGCTTTTTCCGCGCCGGATTGATTTCATCCCAGGAATAGCGATCCCGCAGACCTTTCGGTTCCACATCGATCTCACCTACCGCCTGCGAGTTATCGACCACAAACAGAGGCAGCTTCCGCGCGATGTCTGGGCGGAACCAGGACAGCAGCAGCCATTCCGTCGCACTGAGTTTCTTGACCCCAGGCAGATCAGGATGCTCCGCTCCAGGCTGGTCAGGATTTTCAATCTTGATGCTCTGC
>JBIIUD010000385.1:0-4141 GCA_044340175.1 Verrucomicrobiaceae bacterium | reverse complement strand
AGATTCGAGGGATTTTGTCCCCCCTGATGCCAGTTTTGTCCCCCCAGAGGGGACAGCTTTGTCCCCCGAGGGGACAGATTCGAGGGTGTTTGTCCCCCCACTACCATTGTATGGATCGATGGCGACGCCCCATTGTCCCCTCTGAGCACGCTTTTTGACGGCAGCAGTTGTGAGCCCGAAGCTCTCAGCTGTCGCTTTGTAGCTGCGGCACTCGCGGTAGTAGTCACGCACCACATCCCAGTTGAAACTGGCGGCGTGGAAGCCGCTCATCGGCTAGCCCTCCTCTCCAGGCATCGTTTCCTCCAGTTTTCCCGAATTTCGCAGTCAGCCTCATAGCTCGACCATGCCTTCTCGGACCAAGCATACTGTGGATAACTCTTATAGTCTGCGAACAAAGGCCAGAGCCAGTCCGGCTCTCGAATAAGGTGGCCAAGCTCGAGGCCGATATGCTCACTAAACTCGTCAATGTGAAGGGTGAGCTCGCGTGGCCGTAAGATGACCGGGTAGCGGTAGTACCCTTGCCCCTGAAAACAGACTTGCCCGTATGTGATGCGCCACCACCGAAGATCAGAAGTGTAGTTACTCAAGCGCACTCCACCAAGAGGTTCGACGGGCAGCAAGAGCAGCGAGTTTCTGCGACGTCCAGTTGGAAAGCCCGCGAGGGTGAGACCCTGGCGAAGCTTCTTCAGCAGTTGAAGCTCCATCCGCTGGAGGACATATTTATTGGTGGGAGGATTTGGTCTGGAAATATCGGCGTCCATGGCAGTCAAGGGGTGGCGGGTTCGAGCTGGCGGTAAAAGTCCAAGGCGGCACGACTGACGAAGACGCCGTTGAACCAGGCTTTGAGGTGGAGTCCGGCCAGTGTGCGCACCCTCGACACGGCCACGTAGGCTTGGCCGGGTTCGCGGGCGGCGCGCACATCGATGTAGGCGCTGTCAAGCGTGAGGCTTTGGCTGCGGTGAATTGTGATTGCCCAAGCCAGCCGCAGAGGCAGTTGGACGAAGGTGGCGCTGTGCTTGTCGCGCGGATCAAACCGCCACTCGTTCAGTCCCACTCGGATGGGCATCCCATCGCAATCGACGAGCACCTCTTCCCTGCCGCACACGATGACCGTGCCGGTTTGGCCGTTAACGAACCCGGCATCTGGCTTGTTGACGGTGAACATCACTTTGGCACCCGGCTTCAGCGCCAGCCGCTCCGGGGTGAGTAGGTTCTTGCGCAGGAAATCAGTCTGATGATCCGGTCCTTCCGTGCGCGCTTGGTAGATTGATTCGGGGGCCTCAATGCAGCTGAGCCGATAACCGTTCCATCGGTCCACCTGGGTGTTGTGGGTGAAGAGACGCGGGATGTCGCTGTCTGGAAAGTACGAGACTCGGCTGGCGAGCAGGGCCGAGCTCTCCGGGCTAAGCTTGCCGAGCCTGAACTCGCCCAAGGCGCACTGAAACGCGGGGTCCTGTTGGCGATGTACGCGGGTAAGATGGATCACAGCAAAACCCGCCTGCTGCCAGCATGGGGTCTGGAAGAACCAGTCGTACGGCTCCGCGGGATTGATCCTCACCGGGGGCAGTTGGAGAGCGTCCCCGGTGGCGATCACTTGGATACCACCAAAGGGCACGTCATCGCGCCGCACTTTACGGCAGAGCAGGTCAAAGAACGCCAGCGTGGTGCCGGAGAGCATCGAGATTTCGTCAATGACCAGCACCTGACAAGCGCGTATGCGGTCGAGACCGGCACGCACGCTTTGGCGATTGTCGCGCAACAACTCCCGAAGATGGGATCGTGGGTCTTCGCCCCGTTTGGGGCCCAGCATCATGCCGCTCCAGCGGTGCAGCGTGCTGCCGCCCACGTTGAGCGCGGCGATGCCGGTGGAGGCGGTGATCGCCACATCATTCCCGGCGGTTTCCAGGAAGGCGTTGAGCAGCGTGCTTTTGCCGGTGCCAGCGGGGCCGGTGAGCAGGACGTTATCGCCCTGCCCCACCCTTTTGAGGAAGGAGGTTTTATCCATAGTGGGCGAATAGGTCAGCCGATGAGGTGGTTGCGAAGAATCCAGCCGAAGCAGAAGCCGATCAGCAGACAGAGGAGCCGCCACAGGTCGGTGTGGCGCCGGCGATTGGGGATAGGTCGGAGCCGAACGGGCTCCTTGATCAAGGTGGTCATAAGCGTGGGCATGAGTCGGGTTAATTTGGGGTTCGGGGGGATGGGATCAGGCCGCTTGGGCCGTCTCGGTGGCGGGTTGTGGTCGGTAGCCTTTGGTGAAGCACCACAGTTCGCGGGCGGATTGGAAGGCTTGCCAGTAGGCGGCATGGTCGGCGCGCGGCCAGACCTTCACCTGGATCGGGGTCGGTTCGACGGAGTTGATGACCACCGAGCAGATGTCCTCCAGTTTTCGGCTGCACTCGCCCATGTGGTTGAGCGCCTCCAGGTAGGCCATCAATTGCAGTGGCCAGGTCTCGTAATAGTTGGCCTGGTAGATGCCCTTCTTGTCGGGCTTCATTTTCTGCGTCTTGAAGTCGATCACCGCCCACGTGCCCGAGCATTTCAGCTTTGCCACCAGGTCGATGCGCCCTGCGAAGCCCTGTTCGGTGTGCACCGCCACGGTTTCCACCAGAGCCACGCGTTCGATGTGATCGTCGATCCAGAGTTGCACCGGTTCGAACAGACGCAGGATGTCTGGGTTCTCAGGGGGTTCGCCGGTTTGCAGATAGACTTCGATGGCGGAGTGGACAGCGCTGCCCAAGTCGGCAGCGCTGCGCACTTGCTCGCTCATGTCCGAGACCACTCGGCGCGCGAAGGCATCGAGGGATTCCTCGTCCTGCTTGGGCAGGGTCAAGGCCGCAAGAATGGCCTGCTCCTGTTTCCAAGCGTCCAAGCCGGGTTTGGCCAGGACGCTCAGGATGTTGGTGACCGACGGCAGGGCGTTCACTTTGCGGGCGTCCCGCAGAGTGACCGGCCGCATGCCGTTACCGTCCGCTCGGACGACTTCATGGTAGGGATCGCCACTGGCCAGATACCAGTGGGAGGGACTTTCGCGATGAACAAGAATCATGGGTTTCCTTGGGGTTCGGGTTTCGGGGAATGAGTTCAGTAGGGCAGCTCGTCGTCGGCCGATGCAGGCTGTTTGAAGCCCAGTTCCGCTGCGGCCTTCTCCAGGGCCGCCATCAGATCCCGATCCGCTTTCAGCGGTTTGGCCATGGCCTTGCCTACCGGCAGCCAGTGTTCATAGAGGTTGCGCACCGCAGCCTGGTCCAGGTCACACAATTCGATGCCCTCGTGCTTGCCGACGTGGACCTTCACCGTGCGCCAATCATCCGCAGGTTGCGTAGCCTCGGATGAAGGTTGGGAAACCCGGTTGTAGGTGGCGTCCTTGTCCTCCCGGTCCTTGACCCGCACATACTTGCCAGAGGGGCGCAGGTTGCTGCCGGCTTTGTCCGGGCGAATGAGACCGATGTTGGCGTAGGTTTCGCCGTTGCGACCCTCATTCTGGACAATAACCAGGTGGGCAGTGCGGCCGATCAGGGTTTCAGTGTCCAACTCGGCAAGTTCCGTTGCCGTCAGGTCGCGTCCAAACCACTGCTTCAAAAAGGCACGCAGCGCGGCCTTTTCACCGAGGGTGGGGGTGAAGCCGCGGCTCCAGACCAGGTAGGGTTTGCCGTCATCGCGCAGCTCGGTGGTTTCAAAGACGAGACGGAACTGATCCTTGGGACCGTAGTCGGTTTGCACCGTCTTCGGCGGAGTGACGTCCACGCAGACAGCTGCGCCGGTGTATTCAGGATGGGACTCGAAGGGTTTGTTGGATTGAGCACTGAGTTTCATAGGATTGGTATCGATTTGAGTTTGGTTTGTGGGATTCAGGGTTTGGTTTGGCCGGGGTATTCCCCGGAAAGGAGGCGGTCTTCGACGCGGTGGAGGTCGGCCAACTGGCGCTGGCGCTCGAACTCGAGGGCGATCAGATAGTCGATGTTCTCCACCGGCATGGAGGTGTGCCAGAGGCCCTCTGCGGTGCAGGTGATGCTCACGGTCACCTTGCTCGGCTTGTCGGCCAGGGCAGCGCGGCGCGGGATGTAGTTGATGACGTCGGAGACGTTAGAGGGCATGGCTCAGGCTGATTTGGGTTTTGTGGTGCCCGTCTGATTTGCGGTCA
>JBIIUD010000384.1:0-4150 GCA_044340175.1 Verrucomicrobiaceae bacterium | reverse complement strand
CTGGCCCTGGATCGGCTCCACCCTCGTCGGACAAACCTTCGCCCTCGCTGTCGAAGGCCGCATCCTCGACATGCGCGCCAGCCCCTACGACCTCGCCCACCTCGGCTACGACCCCATCCCCATCGAGACCCCCGAAGGCCGCCAAACCTACGAGCAAGCCCAACGCGCCCTCGCCGAAAAAGCCCTCCCCGTCCGCCAAGCCCTAGCCCAAGCCGCCCAGGCTCTCTCTGCATCGGAGCCAAGGCTCCAGCCGCAAACGTCCTGATCTTTGGAGAAGTCAACGGACCAGAGAATGGGCTCACCCCAGGCTCGTAGAGGAAGACGTGAGTCTTTCCCGCGCAGCGCATGGAGCCTGATGAGCGCAAGAACCGCCCCTCGGCCTTCGAAGCCGGGGAAAACTCACGTTTTCCGCTACGGCGTGCGCAAGAGTCAACTCAAGCTCGTAGCAGAAGACGTGAGTCTTCCCCGCGTAGCGTGTGGAGCCTGATGAGCGCAAGAATCTCCCCTCGGCCTTCGGAGCCAGGAAAACTCACGTTTTCCTCTACGGCGTGCGCAACAGTCAACTCAGGCTCGTAGCCGAAGACGTGAGTCTTCCCCGCGTAGCGTGTGGAGCCTGATGAGCGAAAGAAGTGCCGCTCGGCCTTCGAAGCGGAGAAAACGCCTGACTCACTCAACGCCAGGCCGCGGAACCGTACGTTGTTCAAGCTTCAGCTTGTCATCGCACGTCCCTTCCACCCGGACACGCTCAAGCACGCACAACGTACGCAGCAGCGTCGCGAAAAAGTCGGACATCGACTTCCCCCCCTCAAAGCTTCGGCGGAGCCGGCTTGATCGGCGCCATCTGCCCACTCACCACCCCCTTCGCCTTCGTCGCCCGCTTATAGATCGTGTCCCCACAGGCAATGAACAACTCACTCGAATCCTTCCCCCCAAAACAAACATCACTCGCCGGATTCGGCGTCGGAATGATGAAGTTCACGCGTCCGGCTTGATCCAGGACCTGAATTCCAAGCGACGTCGCGACATAAAGCCACCCATGGGTGTCCACGCACATGCCTCCCGTCTCCCACCGATTCTCAGTATCCGCCTGCAATCGATAAAAACTTTGTTTGTTCAATATCCGGCTATCCACGATTTGCAGACTCTGAACCAATCCCTGACTTTCAGAAGTCGCCGCATAAACCAGCGTCTGATCAGGTGAGCAAGTGGATCGCGCCATTGAGTCCTGTGCAAGAAAGGACCTCACTTTGATGCCCAGTCGCAGAGCCCGATCAGAAGGCTCCTTCGAGACCGTCACACTGCCGTCGCTCCCAATGAGCAACGCCTGCCCCCACGCGGGAGGAAAAGACAAAAACGTTTTCTCCCACTCCCCCTCCCCCACCACCTCGTAACCCTTCCATTTCGACTCCCCCTTCACATTCGCCTTCACCTCCATCTCCGTCTTCCACTCCCGCCACAACCACCGCATCGCCTCCGGAAAAACCTGGCTCGCATGCTTCTGATTGTGCCCGCCCTTACCCCACACGTGGTTCACCTCATACCCCGCCCAGCTCAGACTGCGCTCCATCATCTGATTCGCCATCCACCAGTCGCCGCAGTACAGATTGTTGTCCCCCGTCCCGCTCTGCAAAAACACCCGGATCGGCTTCGGCTCAAACTTCCGCACCCACACCGGCAGTTGATCCGCCCCATGGATCCCCACATACGTCCCCACCCCGGTGAACACCCGCCGGAATCGGTCCGGCCGATGCCACGCCACCATGAACGCGCAGATCCCCCCGCTGCTGTTCCCCGAGATCGCCGCCTCATTCGGATTCGGGCTGAACGTGATCCCATGCTTCGCCTCCACCGCCGGCAAAAACTCCTCAATCAAAAACCGCGAGTATAGCGGCGTCACCGAGTCATACTCAAAGCTCCGATTGAACCTCGGCAGCGCATTCTCATTCGCCGCCGGCACCACCCCCGGCTTGATGAACACCCCCACCAGCGGCGGGATGTCCCCCTTCGCGATCAAGTTATCAAACACCACCGGCGCCTGATAAATCACCCCGTCCTGAAACACCATGAAAGCCGACGGCTTCGTCTTGTCGAACCCCGCTGGCAGATAAAGCTGATACTCCCGCGCTGTCCCTGGAAACACACTGCCCTCCGCCGCCAGATACTGATCCTTGATCAGCGTCCCCTTCGCCACGCCCGCGTGCGGCTTCGAGTCGGCCGTCAGCGGAAACTCTGGCTCCTGCCCCAGCACCGCACCCACCCACAAAAAAACAAAAAGCGCTCTCATTCCCCCACCCTACTCATACCCGTTCCATCCCGCCAAGCCCAAAACACCCCAACCAAGAACCAAGCACAGAGAAAACTAGCGCTCGCCCCCATCCCACGCTATCGCATCCCATGAAATCCAAATCCAAGCTCAAGCTCGAACAAGGTCAAATCTGGAAACAGGGCGATCTCTACTACCGCATCGTCAAATGGACGCGCCTGACCATTGACTACAAAGTCCTGAAGGACCCCACTGAAAAAGAGGGTACCCTGCATCCGGTCAGCAAAAAAGAATTCTGTCGCCTCATCAAAGGCGCCACCCTGCTCACCCCGGCCCTCCTTGCCGCCGACATCGCCGAACGCGATGCCTCACCCGCCCCGGGCGAACCCGCGCTCATTGATCTCGCCGCCGAAGCTGAAGCCGCACCGACACCCGAGACCAACCCGGAAGCAGTGGCCACCATCGAGTCGATCTAGAGCGCGGTCACACGCGCCTTTGCACTCCGATGCCGACCACGCGCAGCGCTCTCGGACTGTGGGGATGGCATCAGCCTTCACCGCTCTGGGGGTGGAAAGCGTCTCAAAAAAGCCACCGAGAAACCCCCGCACTCCGAAAGCCTACTGATATCCAGAGCTGGCGGTCGCATGCCCCGCGCACCGCATTTTGCGTCAGCGGCATCGTCCTGTCTTACCTTGGGTTTGATGGCAATATCCCCTTTCCAAGCTACAGCGCGCTGCTGCCCTGCGTGGGCGGCCCTGGTGATGTTGGCCAGCACCTGCGGCTGCGGCTGTGCCATGGCCTGCCTCACCTATCACTTTGCTGAAATACCTATCCGAACAAAACAGCGGCTGGCCACGGGCAAAGCGCTGTCCAAGGTGGCGGCGGGTGCCGCAGGGATGATCCTGCGCACAGGCCTGCTTTTCCAGGCGAGCAAAGGGCTGCCGAGGTGAACCAACTTCTGACACCTGTCCGATCCCGGGACGTGGGTGACATCGGACACATCGGCGAACTGACCCACCCCAAAGCACAGATGCTGCTGTGGGGCGACAGCCATGCTTCCACCTTGGTGCCCCTGCTAAAAGACCGCGGTAAACAGTACCGTGTCGAAGTCTTCGTTGCTTCCTCGGCGGGCGTGGCCCCCATCCCTGGCACCTTCCCCGCAGGACGTGGCAAAGAGGCCATGCAGATTCCCCAGGAGGTCCACGATTGGATTTCGAAAAACCCGGTGGGGGATGTGTTTTTGGTCTCGAAGTGGGCCATGTATGTCTTCGACCGCCAGTCGCGGCAAACACCTCAACTCCCTAGCCCTACCGCTCAGCGAGCATCAGCAACGCGACGCTCAGATGAACGAACTGCTCGACCAAACCACGGCCGACACAGGGGCCACCTTGTTATATCCGCTGCCGTATTTTGCCGACTCTCAGGGAGGGGGAGTCAAACCTTCAGGAGATCCTTCGAGAGCGACTCCGTCCACTCACCTTCCCCGCTCCAAAAACAGCGTGAACTCATGCCGGTTGTAAGTCAGGTGCGTCCTCGCCACCAGCCGCAGCCCCGCCTCCGCTGCCCGCTGCTCGACCCGCCGCACCCGTGCCCACGTGCCCGCCGCTGAGCCCGTCTCGACCTTGGCCACCTTCAAAGTGAACACCACCAGCCCACCCGGTTTCAGCGCCCCACTCAGCCGGATCACCTGCTCGATCGATTCCTCCGGCGGACCGTTCAAATCTGACAGCATCGCATCAAAAACCACCCCCGGTTTCGGTTCAAACACGGCCACATCGGTGTGCGCAAACGTCAGGCCCGCGCGTCCCTTCAATCGCGCATCCAGCGGCGACCGATCCACCGCCGTCACCCGCTGCTCCCGCGCCAGCAGTTCTGCCGTCATCCCGC
>JBIIUD010000383.1:0-4151 GCA_044340175.1 Verrucomicrobiaceae bacterium | reverse complement strand
CGCCGCTGGAAAATGAAACCCGGTGCCATCCCACCCACACCACTCGGCGTCACCACCGATCAGGTAAAGACCAACCCCGGCATCAACAACCCCAACCTCGTCGAATCCGCCGGTCCCACCGATCCTGAGGTCGCCTTCATCAGTGTGCAGTCGGCAGACGGCAAACCCCTCGCCCTGCTCGCCAACTACTCGCTGCACTACGTCGGCGGCGTCGGCGCTGGGCACATCTCGGCGGACTACTTTGGCGCGTTCGCAGAGACGATCAGCATCTTGCTCGGCGCAGGCCCGGAATTCGTCGGCCTCATGTCGAACGGCACCAGTGGCGACATCAACAACATCGACTTCCGTGGCAGTCAGGAGAAACAACCACCCTACGGCCGCATTCAAATCGTCGCCAACGACGTCGCGCAGGCCGTTGCGACAGCGGTGAAGACCGTGAAGCATGCGGATAGGGTTGCGCTAGGTGTCGCACAAAAAGAGATCGCGCTTGGATTACGCCTCCCGACCAAAGACGAGGTCGAAAAGGCCCGCGAGGTCATGAAGGCTTCAAAGCTCTTCCCGCGCATGGAGACCATGGAGCAGGTGTATGCCCGTGAAACCGTACTCCTGGCGGATTTCCCCGCCCAAGTCTCCGCGCCGCTGCAAGTCATGAAAATCGGCGGCCTGCGTGTCTCCGCCATCCCCGCCGAAGTTTTCGTCGAGATCGGTCTGGAGCTCAAAAAGCGCCACTCGCCCACCTTCACCGTCTCCCTCGCCAACGCCTACCACGGCTACCTCCCCACACCCGAGCACCACGCCCTCGGCGGCTACGAAACCTGGCGCGCCCGCTCCAGCTGCCTCGAAGTCGATGCCTCGACCAAAATCCTTGCCGGACTTGAGGAACTCTTTGCGCAGCTCAAATGATACCAAGGTCCGGTGCCTCTTGCTCTTTTGCACCATCGACTAGGCGGGCGCTTTGGCAGAGTTGACAGCTTGGTTTCTCCAAGACGTTCGCTCATCCTGATCCATATTCCCATGCGCCTCCCGCTGCTCACTCTTTGGCTCCCTCTACTGACCTGCCTCCACGCCACCGAGCCGCGCGATACCATGCCGGATACCTGGGCAGCCACGGATGCACTGGGTCGCACTTTACCGATGAGCTCAGAGGTCGGTGCGGCCAAGGCGAATCGCACGGTGGGCATCTTTTACTTCAACTGGCATGCCGCTTTTGGGAACACCCAAGTAAATGACATCGCAAAAATCCTCGCCGCGAATCCTACCGCACCGCCGTGGGGGCCGGTGCAGGCCCCGCATTACTGGAGCGAGCCGCGCTTCGGCTACTATCGGCCCGATGATCCCTGGGTGATCCGCAAGCAGGTGCAGATGCTCAACGATGCAGGCGTGGACATGCTCGTGCTTGATGCCACCAACGGTTTCACTTATGACGCCGAACGCGAGGCGCTGTGCGTGGTGCTGGAGCAAATGAAGGCCGAGGGCCATCGTGTGCCACAGATCGCGATGTTTGCTTATGCGCAGCACAACGCGGTGGTGACGCATCTGTGGGAGACCTTTTACAAACCCGGCAAACATCGCGAGCTCTGGTTTCAATGGAAAGGCAAGCCGCTCCTACTCACACCGACCGATGGTCTTAGCGAGGAAGTGAAAGCCTTCTTCACCCTGCGCACCTCTTGGGCCTGGACAGGTGGCCAACCTTGGTTCGGCGATGGCAAGGACAAGTGGCCCTGGCTCGACTTCGCGCCGCAAACGCCCGGCTGGCATGATGCCCCCACCAAAGCCGAGTGTGTGCCCGTCGGCGTTGGCCAACACGTCACCAGCAACATTGGCCGCAGCTTTCACGGCAGTCGCCAGCCCGCGCCTGCGGAGTGTCGTCCTGGCGAGGGACTCTACTTTGAGGAGCAATGGAAGCACGCCCTGCCGCACGATCCCGAGTTCCTCTTCATCACCGGCTGGAATGAATGGGTGGCTCAGCGCTTTCTGTCCGATGGCACCCAACCCTTTCAAGGCCGGGTGCTGCCTGCGGGCGAGACCTTCTTCGTCGATCTCTACGACCAGGAATTCAATCGCGACATCGAACCCATGCGTGGCGGCTATGGCGACACCACTTACTGGCAGATGGCCGCCAACATCCGCCGCTACAAAGGCGCACGTCCTGTGCCCGCCGCATCGCCTGCAAAGACCATCACCATCCCCGGCGACTTCAATCAATGGGCCGATGTGAAGCCCGCCTATCTCGACGACCTGCATGACACCACTCATCGTGATCACGATGGCGTACCCGGCGCTGGCCGCTACACGAACCACACCGGCCGCAACGACCTCGACACCGCCCACGTCACCCACGACGCCACGCACCTGTTCTTCCACATCACCACCCGCGAACCGCTCACCCCCGCCACCGATGCCGATTGGATGGTCCTGCTTCTCGACCTCGATCAAGATGCCAAGACGGGTCGTCTCAGTCACGACTTCCGCCTCAACCAAACCCGCCCCTCACCCGACAAGGCCAGCCTTGAGCGCTGGAATGGCCGAGGCTGGGAAGCAGCTGGCACTGCCATCCTGCAAGTCGGCAACAAGGAACTCCACCTCAGCATCGAGCGCACCGCTCTCGGCATCGCCCCCGACAAACCCTTGCGCTTCGACTTCAAGTGGACCGACAACGTGCCCGCCGAAGCTAAAGGCACCGACCTCCTCGATCACGGCGACACCGCCCCCAACGCCCGTTTCAACTACCGCTACACCGCCCCTTGAGGTGGATTCAGTGACCGCATATTCAGCGCGACAATCAAGGGCCAGAGGGTTCAGGCAAGACTCGGATCGGCATGGATGCGACCTCTGATTGATATTCGTGAGATAGCTAGGGTTTCGTGGTCCTCCGAGAACCGAGCGCTTGAATGTACGCTGGAACGCCAATGAGAGGTTTGTTGGCTGCTTCATTGACGGCAACGTCAAAATGGCTTTTCGGAGCAAAGGGCAGTGTTTGACGTCGCCATGCAATGGGGTCTCGGCTTTAACCGAACACCCTTTTCAACACTGCCACCCAAGCCGCTGCGAAAGCTGATCCGCGAAGTGTTTGACCTTCTGCCCGAGTTTGTCGAGGCTGCCGGGCGTCACGCGATCTGACGGACCGCTGATCCAGAGAGAGGCGACAGGATGGCTGCGATGATCCAACACGGGCGCGGCGACGCAGGCGAAGGTTTCGCTTTCTTCGCCACGATCAAGGGCATAGCCGACTGCGTGGACTTTCTTGAGTTCGGCGAGGAAAGCCGTGGCGCTGGTGATCGTGTGACGCGTGTGTTTGGGGAACTTCATCTGCTGCACGAAGGCTTTTTGCGCCTCGGGACTCCAATGGGCCAGCATGGCCTTCGCGGGCGCGGCGGTGTGCAGGGTGAAGGCGTGGCCGATCTCGACGACGACCTTCACCGGATGCGATGACGGCACCTGATCGAGCACCACGCCGTGATTGCCAGCCAGGGTGCCAAGCAGCGCGGTCTCGCCCGTGGCATCGCGCAAGGCGGTGAGGATGGGCGCGGCGGCTTGGATGAGTCGCTCGCCACCCACGGCGGCATGGCCGAGGCTGAGGAGTTTGCGGCTGGCGCGGTAGGCTTTCGTGCCTTCATCGCGCTCGGCATAGCCACGGAGCGTGAGCGTGGTGGCGATGCGGAAGACGGAGTTCTTTGGCATCTCAAGCGCTTCGGTCATCGCTGTGAGCGTCAGGCCCTCGGGATGCCGCGACAGCAGCTCCAGCAGGTCCAGGGTGCGGTCGAGGATGGGCACCTTGTAGCGGCTGAGAGGGTTAGCGGCGGTTTTTCGCGCTTTGGGCATGAGTTTGATATACGAAACAAGATTTGCCATTGCAAACGCGTATTTCGTGACCTTCAATCGGTTCTCCATTTCAACTCACAGCCCAAATGACAAACCTGACCTCCTCCACTGTCATCGTCACCGGCGGCTCGCGCGGCTACGGCGCGGGCATCGCGGAGGCCTTTGTGAAGGCGGGGGCGCGTGTCTGGATCACGGGACGCAGCCAGGACAAACTCCAGGAGACCGCCAACCGCATCGGAGCGACGTCTTTCGTGGCCAATGTGGCGGACGGAGCGGCCTGGGATCGCTTGATGGCGGAAGTGATCGCGCAAACCGGTCGGGTCGATGTC
>JBIIUD010000382.1:0-4156 GCA_044340175.1 Verrucomicrobiaceae bacterium | reverse complement strand
CCATGGTGACGAGGGCTCCGCCTTGATCCTTGAGGCCGAGGACTTCGGATTTTTCAAGGTCGAGGTCGGTGATTTGCACACCGAGGTAACCGCGCTGCACTTGGCCATCATCGAGCAAGTCATCGACGATATTGAGTGCCATCTGAATGGGGATGGCGAAACCGATGCCGCCGTTCATGCCGGTGCGTGAGAGGATGGCGGTGTTGATGCCGATGACACGGCCGAGGGCATCCACGAGTGGACCGCCGGAGTTGCCAGGGTTGATGGCGGCATCGGTTTGGATGAAGTCTTCGTAGCCTGCCATGCGGCCATTGCCGACGACGTTCATGCCGCTGCGTCCGAGGGCGCTGACGATGCCTTGGGTGACGGAGAGGTTCAACTGCATGGGCGCGCCGGCGGCGAGCACGACATCGCCGACACGGAGGGCCTTGCTGTTGCCAATGGTGGCGGGAGTGAGGCCAGTGGCGTCGATCTTGATTAAGCCGACATCGGTCAGAGGATCGGTGCCGATGACTTCAGCTTTGTAGGTTTTGCGGGTGCCGTTGGATTCGACAGCCACTTCGATGTCGTCAGCGCCTTCGACGACGTGATTGTTGGTCAGGATGTAGCCGTCGGCGGTGATGATGACCCCGGAGCCAACGCCGCGTTCGCGGGGAGCGTCTTGGCGGGGTTCTGGAGCCGGTTGGTTGCGGCGGCGGGGTTGTTCCTTTTCAAACGGATCACTTTCTTCAGGGATGCCGAAGTAGCGGTAGAAAAAGGGGCGCATGGAGGGGGGGATCTGCTCCAAGTCCTCGGGCGAAAAATCGTGTGCGCCTTTGGCTGGGGAGGAAGGAAAAATGGTGACCACGCTGGGCAGGATTTCTTCAACGACATCGGCATAGCTCATTTGAAGCTGGCCGCCGGCAGGGAGCGGGCTGTCATCCCGCTTCAGGAGGGAGCTGATCTCGCTGGGGGACTTGGACTTGGGGTCGGCCTTTTTCGTATCGGTGTCTTGGGCAAAGGTGAAAGCGGTGACACCGAGGGCAGTGATGGCGAATGAGGTGAGGACTTTTTTTGAGGTCGTTTTCATTGTTAGGTTGGGTTCAGTGAAGGGGCGGTTGACCGAGCGTTGGCTGCTGGGTGAGGTCGCCGATGGTTGATTCGTTCACAGGCGTAACGCCACGGGCAGCGTTTTCGGTGCATGGAAAAGGGGTTTACTGGGTTGAGCCCAGTGGGTCGCAGTGACCTTCTGTTCGAGGAACGGCCTGGTTTACCCTATAGGCTTGAGGGAATCCAGAAGACCCTGGCGCATGACTTCAAGTGGGGCGGGACGGTCGAACCAATGTTCGAAAGAGAGGGCTCCCTGGTGCAGAAGGAGGGAGAGTCCGTCGGTGGTTTTGGCTCCGGCACGCAGGGCGTCGGCGATCAAAGGGGTGGGGGTGCCATTAGCGCGATAGACCATGTCAAAAACGAGGTGATGCGGACGAAAGGCGCCGGCGGGGATCAAGCCTGCGTCATCCGGCTTCATGCCGAGGGAGGTGGCGTTGACGATGAGGTCGATGTTCTCCAACTCGTCGTGGAGATGCTGATCATCCCAGGGAACGGTAGTGATGTCCTTGACGGAACTGAGCACGGGCATTTGGGTGCGCAGTTCACGGGCAAGGAGATCCGCCTTTTCACTGGTGCGATTGGCAAGCACGAGGCGCCAACAGCCTTCGAGGGCGCACTGGACAGCGACAGCGCGTCCGGCACCGCCGCCGGCACCGAGGATGAGTACTCGAAGATCACGCAGGTCAGTCTGAAAGGCTTCTTTGACGCTTCGAAGGAAGCCGGGGCCGTCGGTGTTGTAACCGTGCAGTTGACCGTCGCGCAGGGCGAGGGTGTTGACGGCTCCGAGGCGTCGAGCGGCGGGGTCGAGGTGATCGACCGCGTCAAGGGCTTCGAATTTGTGGGGAATGGTGATGTTGACGCCGAGGAACCCGGCGTCGGCGAATTTGGCGAAGGCTTCTTTGACCTGACCGGCAGGGACTTGGACGCGGATGTAAGAGGCGGGGATGCCGGCAGCGGCGAGCGCTGGGTTATGCATCTGCGGTGAACGTGAGTGCGCGATGGGATCTCCGATGACGGCGAGGCGTGCAGGGGGATCAAAACGGGACTGGGTGTGAGACCAGTCGCTGAGTTCGGCGAGGGTGATGAAGTCGGCCACGGGAGGGGATTATTTACCGATGATTGGACTGACGTCGATGAGGTAGAGTTGCCGGCCGGAACTGTGTGGAGAATCGATGCAGACGAGCTTGCCGCTGCGGGAGGAACGCGGATGGGTGTCGCAGCGCCATTCGCCGGTATAAAAGGCAGGGCTGTAGAAGTGGCCGAGGGGAACGCGACGGTCTGTGGGGACGTGGTAGAGGTAGGGGTTTTGGAGGCGCTTCTCGTCAGGGTAAGTGTCGTTCAAGACCCATTCGCTGTTGGTATTCGGGACGTAGGTGTTGTGGCCGTTTCTGGGCATCTTGTCTTTGCCGACCACTTCGACTTCAGGGGTTTTGTCTTTGAAGAGATAAAAGCGCTCGCCATGGCTAGGGTGAAACGCCCAGGCAAAGACGTGGCTGGGGTCTTTCCAGACGAAGTGGGAGGTGCGGCCGAGGGGATCGAGGATGTAGGGGTCGCTGCCGTCGGCGTTGATGGTGAAGAGGCGGGTGACGAAGGATTTGTCGCCCTCGCCCTTCCAGCGGTGGAGGAAGATGAAGCGGGAGCCGTCGGGGGAAAAGAGGAGGTGATTGAACCAGTGCTTGGCGTTTTTGCTGAAGCCCTCGGGGGCTCCGGTGTAGGGGATGGCGGCGGCCTGGGCCATGCTGAAGAGGAGTTGCTCTTCACCGGTCTCAAGGTTGACGCGCCAGAGGCCGGAGTCTTCAGGTGCGAGAACCTCTTTATTGGGATCGGCAATGCCAGTGTAACCGTAGCCGGGGCGGGTGTCGTTGAGGCGGCGGAAGTCCGTGGAGATACCCCATTTGCCATCGGGACTGAGGGCGTAGATGGCGCGGGGGAGGGTGCGTTTTTGACCGGTTTTGACATCGAGAAGATGGCAGACGAAGCGGTCTTTCTCTCGATCATTCCACATGATGGTGGATTCGGTATTGGGTACCCATTGCAGCATGCAGCCCTGCTGCCAATTCCAGGCGCGGGAGGTCCCAAGTTCGGTCCATTGATCGCCGTCATGGAGGTCGATCATGCCGATTTGGATGACGTCGTCCGGGGTAGGAGAGCGATGCTCGAAATTGACTTGATGGCTGAGGACGTAACGATCGTCCGGGGAAAACTGCAGCTTGTCGTAGTAGGCGAACCAGTGGTAACCGGGCTTGTGGGTGATTTGGCGGACAGCCGGATAAGCGTGTGCGGTGTCATGTTCCTTGCCGATGAGCTGAGCTGCGGGGCTGAGGGCGAGCAGGCCGCCGGAGGCGGAGCGGAAAAAGTGGCGGCGGTTCATGAATCAAGTTTCGAGGGTTCAGTTTGAAGTTTCAAGAGGTCGCAAAACTTCGACTTGAGGAATGAAATGGAAGGGAAGGGCGGTTAGCGCTCTTCGATCCAACTAGGGGCGGGATAGCTGCCGAGGGGCTTGACGGTGGTGCCGAGGGATTGCAGTTGGGAAATGGCGGCAGCGATGGCGGTGTCCTGAAGATGGCCGCTGACTTCGAGAAAGAATCGGGCCTGAGTTCCGGCTTCGTCACCGGGCACGGGGCGATTTTCAATTTGGCGTACGTTGACGCCATGGGCGGCGAAGATCTGCAGAATCTCTAGCAGCGCCCCGACGCGGTCACGGGCGTGGACCATGAGCATGGAGTTGTCCTGGCCTGAGGGGGCGCCGGAGCGGGCACCCAGGACGATGAAGCGGGCCTGAGTGGTGTGGCGACTCGGGGAGGTAGCGATGACTTTGAGGTCATGCAGTTCTGCGCCGAGGGGGGTGCCGAGGGCGGCATGGCGGGTGGAATTGGCGGCGAGGGTGGCCGCAGCGCTGGAACTGGCGCATTCGGTCAGGTGAGCGGAAGGAAATCGCTCAGTCAGCCAGGGACGACATTGGGCGAGCACCTGGGGATGACCGTGAATGACCTCAATCTCTTCTCCATTGCCCTGGGCCATGACGACCGTCTCGGCGCGCCAAAGAATTTCCGCGTAGATTTGCAGG
>JBIIUD010000381.1:0-4158 GCA_044340175.1 Verrucomicrobiaceae bacterium | reverse complement strand
CGATATTCCGCTCGGGCATGCCCTCGTTTATCTCCGCAATCAATCGAATCTCGTTATCGATAGTGAACCTTCTTCGTTTACAGAATAGAGGCATGTTGACGATTATTGTAGGGATGGGTTCATCTTCGTTCCGGTAAAAACAACCACCCAATGTGATGTCGAACTGCAAGGACGTTTGATAAGCGGCACCTCGTAAAGAGAAACTTCGAGTCTGAATACAAACGCCAGTTCCTTTCCATCCATAATCATGCCACATCCGTGGGCATTCCTTCCAACCTTCGAACCAACAGTGCTCAAACGCTTTTCTCCGCAGCACTTCGTGAGAGGAGATTTTCGCAGTTTTGTCCTCCTTTATGCGCAACTGATTGTGCAATTCTTCGTCCATCGCACTCGTCGAATGTAAATTAGCGGCTGGAAAAGTCCCGCTTTGATCATCTCCACTCGATTGGTCTACTCGCTTCATGCAAAAGCTGCAGCGTCCTGATGCTTCCTCCAGCCGCTCCCAAGATGTGTAATGTGACAACAGCAAATTTTCTTTCATCGGCAGCAAGAACCGATCAACTGCCTCCTGATCAGCAGAGTCTCCGCGAATAGTGGCCACGCCGACGACTCGATCGCTTAATCCACTTTTAGCGATGAGCCTCTGAACTGCTTCAGGCAGTGAATCGAGATTCATCGCTAATAAACGGTAAAGCCATGACTTACACGTGGATCGGATGCCCCTTGGCGACTTCCGTGGCTTCCTTGATCATCTCGCTAAGCGTCGGATGCGCGTGGATGGTGGCTTCGATCTCGTCCCAGGTGGCTTCGAGGTTCATGGCCAGACCGATCTCGGCGATCATCTCGGTGCTTTCGCTGCCGATGATGTGCGCGCCGAGGATCTCGCCGTGTGGCTCGCCGTACAGGATTTTCACAAAACCTTCGGGTTCGGCGGCAGCCAGGGCCTTGCCGCTGGCGACGTAGGGGAACTTGCCGACTTTAAACTTGAGGCCTTTCTCTTTGGCCGCGCGCTCGGTGAGGCCGATGCTGGCGACCTGCGGATGACAGTAGGTGCAACCGGGGAACACGCCGACTTTCTTCGGCTTGTGCTTGGTGTAGAGACCTTCGATGCACTGGACGGCCTCGTAGCTGGCGACGTGGGCGAGCCACGGTGGCCCGATGATGTCACCGGCGGCATAGATGCCCGGGACGCTGGTTTGATAGCGGTCATCCGTGTGCAGCCAGCCGCGTTCGGTGAGCTTGAGTTCGATGCCCTCAGGCAGCACCGGTTTTACGCCGATGGCGACGAGGCAGACTTCCGCCTCAAGCGTCTCGTTGGCCGCGCCTTCCACAGTGATGCTGACCTTGCTGCCATCCGTGCTGGCTCCGGTGGTTTTGGTGTTCGTCAAAAAGCGGATGCCTTGTTTCTTGAAGGATTTTTCCAAGGTCTGGCTGACCTCGGTGTCCTCCACCGGCAGGAGGTTCGGTGCCATTTCCACCATGGTCACCTGGGTGCCGTAGGCGTTGAAGAAATAGGCGAATTCCACGCCGATGGCGCCCGCGCCGATGATGACGATGCTCTTCGGCTGCTTCTCCAGGGTCATCGCTTCCTTGCTGCTGATGACGGTTTTGCCATCGTAAGGCAGACCGGGCATGTCGCGGCTGGTGGCGCCGGTGCTGATGAGGATGTCCTTGGTCTCGTGTACCTCGCTGCTGCCGTCAGCGGCGATGACTTCCACCTTGCCTGCAGCTGGGATCTTGGCGGTGCCGCGCAGGTAGTCGATCTTGTTCTTCTTGAGCAGGAACTCGATGCCCTTGTTGAGCTGGTCGGAGACCTTGCGGCTGCGGCCGATGACCTTGCTCCAATCATACTCCAGGCCGCTGATCTTTAGGCCAAACTCCTCGGCGCGATGGCTCAGGGTGTGATAGAGCTCCGCGTTTTTGAGCAGGGCTTTGGTCGGGATGCAGCCCCAGTTCAGGCAGGTGCCGCCGGCACGATCCATCTCCGCGACGGCCACTTTTTTGCCGAGTTGAGCTGCCCGAATGGCGCCGACGTAACCTGCAGGTCCGCCGCCGATGACAATGAGATCGTATTTCATGGATGGAAGTATGGGGGAAAGGGAACGCGGCAGAAAAGCGCAGGGGGACGGGGAATTCAACCGCGTTTCCGAGAGGAATCTTCGTGCAGCGACGTTGCAAGAACAGTGCCGTGGTCGTATCTTTCCCGTCGATGCCTGCTTTTTCCTTGTTTGCGCGTCTCCTGCCGCTGGTAGGAGCGGGGGTGTTTTGTCTGATGCCGTCCACCCGCGCGGAACTCTCTGCGGCTAAACCCCTGGACATTCCCGCGCTGCTGGAGGTGCAAAAAACCGTTCAAGGTCAACTGCCACGCGTGCGCCAGTCCCTCGTTGTGCTGCGTCATGGCGACGGCACCGCTAGCGGTGTGATCGTTTCACCAGACGGCCTCATTCTCACTGCCGCCCACGTCACCATGAAACCCGGCGCGCGCATCAGTGTGGTCATGCCGGACGGCTCGCTGCAAAAAGCCACCGCTCTGGGACTGGATGAAAAAACCGACGCCGGTCTGGCCCAACTCGATCGCAAAGGCAAGCAGCGCACCTGGCCCTTTGTCGAAGTGGAGCGGGATGTGGGCAAGGTTTCCGTCGGTAGCTGGTGCTTCGCCATCGGCCACCCTGGCGGATGGGACAAGGAACGCGGTCTGGTGCTGCGTGTGGGCCGGGTGCTCAAACAAAAAGCCAACAGCCTGGAGACTGACTGCGTGCTGATGGGCGGCGATTCGGGTGGACCTCTTTTTGATCTGAAAGGCAAGCTGATCGGCATCCACAGTCAAATCCTGTCAGAGCGGAATCAAAACGTGCATGTCTCCATGGCGCCGTTTCTGCGCTCCTGGGATCGCATGAAAGGCAGTCAAATCATCCAGACCTGGGCCACGGGCAGCGGCGGTTATCTGGGTGTCTCTGTGATGCGATCTGAGACGAATCCGGACGCCGTCGAGGTGGAGGAGGTCATGCCCGAGTCCCCCGCCGCACGCGCCGGTTTGAAGAGCCTGGATCGCCTGCTGGAGGTCAACCGTGAAACGCTCATCGACGACAGCCACTTCGCCGCCATCGTGCGCCAGCGCGCCCCTGGCGACGTCATTACGATCAAAATCCGCCGTGGCGAACTGGAGCGTGTCCTGGAGGTGAAGCTCGGTCAGAAGCCGATGGAAGACGCCCCTTCGGCGGTCACGCCACCGGCCCCTGCGAAAACCCCGGCCCCTGCCGGGAAAGCCACCCCCGCACCGAAGTCACCCCCCGCGCCATGATCACTGCTTCCAGCTTCCTCCGCCAGCGCGCGGCCTTGACCCTGACCGTGACCGCGCTGGTGTTTGCTGGCCATCTGCCGCCGCTTGCCCGTGCTGAGAGCCGCCTGGAAAAGCTGCCTGGTTCCCTCATGCCACTACCGCTGCTGAACGGCCCAGAGGTGCGCCGCGCGCTGGCGGACCTGTCGCTTCAGGCGCTGCCCTCCGCCGGTTGGTTGGAAGATCAAAAAGGCCGGGCGCTCGCGGGTGTCACCTTTGTCGGCGCGGAAGGCTACTTCATCACCAAAGCCTCCGAAGTCGTTCGCCTCGATGACTGCCGCCTGCGCCCCCGCCCTGGTGAGAGCACCCTGGCGGTGCGTGAAATCCGCCGGGAAGTGAAGCTGGACCTCGCCCTCGGACAGGTCATTTCCACCAGCAACGCCCCCATCACCGTCAAGCCCGTCACCTGGGCACCCTCCGCAGGCGCCGGGCTGGGCCAGTGGCTCGTCTCACCCGCCCTCACCGCGCTCGAGGAGGGTCAGGAGGGCGTGCCCCATTTCGAGCTGAACCTCGGCGTGCTCAGCGCCGCGCGTCGCCCCATCCCCGGTATGGGCGCCGCGCTCGGCATCACCGGTCGCCCAGCGGACAAAGGTCTGCACATCACCAGCGTCGCCGCGGAGAGTCCCGCCCGCGCCGCTGGCCTGCGGGAAAACGACATCCTCCTGGAGATCGCCGGGAAGCCCGCCCCCTCTATCCCCGAGGTGAACGCCATCATCCAAAAGCGTCAGCCGGGAGATGAAGTGCAAATCAAAGTCCTGCGCCAGGGCAAAGAATTTCGCAAGCAGGTCCGCCTCGCTAGCCGCTCCCGCGTCGTCGCCAAC
>JBIIUD010000379.1:0-4170 GCA_044340175.1 Verrucomicrobiaceae bacterium | reverse complement strand
TACAGCTCCGAGTATGACAGCACCCTGCCGGAGGAGGTCAAAAAGATCGTCGAGACCGTCAACGGCGCGGGCAAGGCGCTCGACGATTGGTTGACCAAGGACATCAAACAACTGCACGCGGTCCCAGTGCCCACCAGCGGCGTTTATGCGGTGGCCTTCAGCCCGGATGGCAAGACCGTCGCCAGTGGCGGCCAGGACGGGCATATCCGCTTGATCGCGGCGGCCACAGGCCAAGTTGAAAAAACCTTCCCCAGCGTGCCCCTCATGAAGGCGGAGCAAATCGCTGCCAGTGATGTCATCGCCGACGACGCGGTGCGCTCCACCGTGGAAGCCAAACTCAGCGCGGAAACCCTGCCCAAAGGTGCACAGATCGCCTCCCTGCAAGTCGAGCCCGCCAAAATCGAGATCAACAACCCGACCGAATACGCCCAACTCCTCGTCACCGCCAAACTCAAAGATGGCTCCTTCGTTGACGTCACCCGCATGGTGAAAACGAGCGTCACCGGAGCGGCGGCGGTGAAGGTGGACGAGCGCGGTTTGGCCCGGCCCCTCACCGATGGCAGCACCACCGTGCAGGTCGAATTCATGGGCCAAAAAACCGCCGTACCCGTCATCGTCGCAGGCATGGCCAAACCGCTGCAGCCTGATTACGTGCGCGACATCATGCCGATCACCTCCAAGCTCGGCTGCAACATGGGCACCTGCCACGGAGCCAAAGACGGCAAGGCGGGGTTCAAGCTCTCGCTGCGTGGCTACGATCCCATTTTTGACGTGCTCGCCTTCACCGACGAACTCGCCAGCCGCCGCGCCAACCCCGCCGCGCCCGCGCATTCCATGATGCTGCTCAAAGCCAGCGGCAGCGTACCGCATGAGGGCGGCCAACTCACCGTCCCTGGCGAGCTGTACTACGAGACGCTGAAAGCCTGGATCAGCCAGGGTGCGAAGCTCAAACTGGACACACCACGTGTCACCAGCATTGAGGTCTTCCCAAAAAACCCCGTCGTGGAAACCATCGGCGCACGCCAGCAGATGCGCGTGGTCGCCCGTTATGCTGACGGCCTCGTCAAAGACGTCACCGCTGAAGCCTTCGTCGATAGTGGCAACATCGAAGTCGTGGAGGTGGACAAGCGCGGTCTCGTCACCACCCTGCGCCGTGGCGAAGCTCCCGTGCTGGCCCGCTTCGAAGGCGCCTACGCCGCCACCACCATTACCGTCATGGGCGACCGCACCGGCTTCGTCTGGCAGGAGCCCGAGAGCTGGACCAAGATCGATGAACTCGTCGCCAAAAAGTGGCAGCGCCTCAAAATCCAGCCCTCCGGCCTCAGCGGCGACGAGGAGTTCCTGCGCCGCGTTCACCTGGATCTCACCGGTCTGCCACCGAAGCCTGAGGATGTGCAAACCTTCCTCACCGACACCCGCCCTGTGCGTGAGAAACGGGAGGCCGTCATCGACAAACTCATCGGCAATCCCGACTTCGTCGAACACTGGACCAACAAGTGGGCCGACATGCTGGCCGTGAATAGCAAGTTCCTCGGCACCGAAGGCGCGAGTTCTCTGCGCGGTTGGATTCGCGAGCAGGTCGCGGGCAACACCCCTTACGACAAACTGGCTCGCTCCATCGTCACCGCCACCGGCTCCACCAAGGACAACCCACCCGCCGCTTATTACAAAGTGCTGCGTGGCCCCGAAGAACTTGTCGAGAACACCACCCACCTGTTCCTGGCCACTCGCTTCAACTGCAACAAATGCCACGATCACCCCTTCGAGCGCTGGACTTGGGACCAGTATTATCAAACCGCCGCCTTCTTTGCCCAAGTCGATCTGAAAGCTGATCCCGCCAGCGCTGGCAAGACCATCGGTGGCTCCGCTGTGGAAGGTGCCAAGCCGCTCTATGAAATCATCGGCGACAAGAAGGATGGCGAGGTCAATCACCCGCTCAAAGCCACCGCCGTAGCTCCCAAAGTGCCGTTTGATAGCCAACTCGTCAAAGCCTCCGCCACCAGCCGTCGCGAGGCCTTTGCCGACTGGTTGACCAGCCCGGAAAACGACTACTTCGCCATGAGCTACGCCAATCGCATCTGGGGCTACCTCACTGGCACCGGCATCATCGAGCCCCTGGACGACATCCGCGCCGGCAACCCACCGAGCAACCCCGAGCTGCTGCAATACCTCACCAATGAGTTTGTGCAAAGCGGCTTCAACGTGCGCCATCTGATGAAGCTCATCACCCAAAGCCGCACCTATCAGCTCGGCCTCGAGAGCAACAAGTGGAACGTCGATGACGAGTTCAACTTCTCCCACGCCCGCGCCCGCCGCCTGTCTGCTGAGGCTCTCTTTGACAGCGTCTTCGCCGTCACCGGTGCCACTCCGAACATTCCTGGTGTCAAACCCGGCACCCGCGCCGCCGCCCTGGCCGATTCTCAAATCAGCCTGCCCGACGGTTTCCTCTCCAACTTCGGCAAGCCCGTGCGCGAGAGCGTCTGCGAGTGCGAGCGCAGCAACGAAATGAACCTCGGCCCCGTCATGGCCCTGATGTCTGGCCCCACGGTTGGTGATGCCATCAGCGACCCCAAAAACGCCCTTGCCAAACTCAGCAGCGAGATCAAAGAGGACAACAAACTCATCGAAGCCCTCTTCCTGCGCATCCTCAACCGCAAGCCCACCCCGCAGGAGATCAATGCCGCACTCGCCAGCATGGCGTCCATCGACGGCGAGCATCAGGCCCTGAAAACCGCATGGCAAGCCAAAGAGGCGGAGCAAAAACCCGCCATCGAAAAAGCGGAGGCCGATCGCGTTGCTGGCATCGCCGCTGCCAAGAAAGCACTGGACGACTACACCACAAAGATGGCACCCGAGGTCGCCAAACAAACCGCTGCCCGCGAGACCGCCATCGCCAAAGCCCGTGAAGCCTCCAAGAAAGCCGCCACCGACGCCACGGCGCGTCAGGGCCAATGGGAAAAATACATCGACCTCAGCACCGAGTGGGTGCCTCTGGAGGTCGAGGTCGTGCGTGCCGCTGGTGTGGCGAAACTCGAGAAACAGCCGGACGGTTCTCTGTTTGCCACCGGTCTTCCTGAAGGACAGATGGCTATTGGCAACTACCAGCTCAAGGCCAAAACAAACCTCAACGGCATCACCGGCATCAAGCTGGAAGCTCTGCCCGATGAACGCCTGCCCGTCAACGGACCTGGCTTGGCCCCGGACGGCAACTTTGTGCTCAGCGAGTTCATCGTCACCCAAAGCCCGCTCAACGCCAAGCGCGGCAAAGGCGGCCCGGTGCCCTTGAGCGGCGCGTTTGCCGACTTTGAACAAACCGACTTCCCCGTGACCGAGGCCCTGAAAGCCGGCAACCGGAATCGCGGCTGGGCGGTGTCCCCCGAAGGCGGCTTCCGCCATGAAGCCGTGTTTCTGCCAGCCAAACCCGCCGGAGCCGAAGATGGATCCACACTGAACATCCAAATCGTCACCGCCTTCCAAAACGGCAAGTACAACCTCGGCCGCTTCCGGATCTGGGTGACCACCAGCCCGCATCCGCGCTTCGGCGCGCCGCAGGACGTGATCGCCGCCATCAAGACCGCCGCCGCCAAACGCAGCAAGGAGCAGCAAGCGCTCTTGAATGCCCATTTCCTGACCCAGGAACGCCCTTACCAGACCGCACAACGCACCCTGGCCACCGCCCTCAAGCCACTGCCTGTGGACCCCCAGCTCATCGCTTTGCAAGCCAAGCATCTGGACGCCCAAAAGCCCATCCTCATCGAACCCATCCTGGTCCAACTCCGCCGCGACATCGCCCTGAGTGAAGGCCAGCTCATCGACAAACGCCTCACCGCCACTCAAGATCTCGCCTGGGCCCTCATCAACTCCCCCGCCTTCCTGTTCAATCACTAGGGTAGGGCCATCATCCTGATGGCCCGTTTCCAGTGGCTTCCCCTCCTGTGGCGGCCCGAATTCGTCCGTGTCACTGTAGCCGGGACCACTGGTCCCGGAGCCCAAGAGCTGGAGCAGGGGCCGAGATGGCGTAGCCGTCAGCGGCATTTCATTCACGACGCCTTCGCCCCGGCCCCACTGTGGCCGGCTACAGTAGCTTTCGCTCCTCCGTGTCACTGTAGCCGGGACCATTGGTCCCGGAGCCCAAGAGCTGGAGCAGGGGCGGAGATGGCGCAGCCGTCA
>JBIIUD010000380.1:0-4170 GCA_044340175.1 Verrucomicrobiaceae bacterium | reverse complement strand
GTGGGCGAGAAGTTTGCCGATGATGACCTTGCCATCGGTGCTGGTCCATTGACGGGCGTCGCTGAGGGTGAGGTAGCTGATTTCTTTGACGATGGGTGCGGGCTTGGCGGACTGGGGGGAAAGGCCCAGGGAGGCGGAGCCGCCGCCATCGGTCATGCTACCGACGTCGCGTTTGCCGAACTTGGTCGGCGTGGTGGGCACGACCTGGGCCGTCAGCCCTTGAAGACAGAGCCCTGCGGCCACGATGGAGCGGAGAAATGCTTTCATGAGATCAGGCTATCATGAAACGGGGTGGCGCAGCAAGCGCGAGAACCTTTGAAGAATTGTGACTTTCTGCTTGCACACCCGCTGAGATTCGCCACAGTTCGCGTCCAATCATCGCGGGTGTAGCTCAGTGGTAGAGCACTTCCTTGCCAAGGAAGATGTCGCGCGTTCGAATCGCGTCACCCGCTCCACTTTTGGAGCCCAGGTCCGGATGATTGAGGAGGGGGTGAGAAAACCAGAAAATCGCCGCTGATGCGTGCCGTGAGGACGCGCTACGTGCTCGATTTTCCAACAGAGCCGAGGAATGACTTCGAAATACGGTATTGGAGGCGCTCGATCGGCTTGAGCAACCCAATCTCAGTGCCTCTCAAGCACCTCGATCTTCGGGATTCGGCGTCATTCTGGGATTACTTGGCGGCAGGCTCAGGCGTGGGCGGAGCGAGAAAAGGAGCGAACTCGGCGGGGAGTTTGCCCTGGCCGGCGATGTCACGATAGATGAGGGCGAGTGAGCGGGCGGCTTTTTGCAGGGCGGCATCGCCAGGTTTGGCGGTGGCTTGAGCTGCAGCGATTTTGAGGGCGGCAAGGCTGGCGGTGGCGAAGACCATGGTGTCGGAGCCGTTGTTGTAGGTCAGCGCGGTGTGGTAGTCGAGCAGGGCGAGCTCAGGGCGCTGCTGCTTTTCATGGAGATGACCGCGCAGGTAGGCCAGGGATGAGATGGAGCGGCCAGGCAGTTCTTTTTTGAAGGGCGGCTGCAGGCTGGTGTATTTGGGGGAGGCGCTGTCTTCGAATTCTCTGAGGTAGGATTGCAGCGCGAGCAGGTCAGCTTTGGCGAGGATGGCCCAGCCGCGCAGGTCGTTGAAGTCGATCTTGGAGAGATCGCCCAGCACCAAAGGTTTGGCCAATTGACGGTCCATCGCGGTGGCGAGCTCGGTGAATTTGCCGAGGCCCTTGAGCGCTTTGAAATGGTAGAGGCGGGCGAGGGAGCCGTAGCCGTCTTTCCAGGGGATGAGGGCGGCGTAGTCCTCGGCAAACTTGGAGAAGTCGGTTTCGGCGTCGGCGTAATTGCCAGCGTTCAGGCGGGCGAGGGCGATGCTCCAGCCTTTGGGTTCTTCGACGTTGAGTTCCTGAATGTTGGCGAAGAGGATTTTGGCGGAGTTGCCACCTTGCGGGGAGGTGCTGATGACGAGGCCATCTGCCTCAGCGCTGACAAGAAACCCAGGGTTGCGCTGGCCGCTGGTGGTGACGGCCATGACGGGGAGAGGATCGCCAGCGGCCTGAAGCGGAAGGGCGAGGAAGAGGGCAAGGAAGAGCGGGCGCATGGTCGGAACAGATCGAGAGGTTAAAAAAGCGCGTGAGATTTAGCGGACGCCCCAGATGCCTTCGTCAGGGTCGTCTTTGGCCTGGGTTTCGACTTTGAGTTTTTTGTAGAGTTCTTTGGCGCGTTCGATGTGGGGGCCGGCGACGGGATGTTTGTTCATCTTATGCATGCGGGAGACGGTGTCTTTAATGAGGCGGAAGGCCTTGCCTTTGTCGCCCTGCTTGAGCACGATCTCAGCGGCACGGACGCGGGCTTCGGCGGAGAAATCGACGTAGCCCTCAAACGGCGGAGCGACGAAGGGGGTGTAGGCTTCCAGGGCTTCCTTCAGCTTGCCTTGTTCCTCGTAGGAGCGGGCGAGTTTGGCAAAGACTTCGGGGCGATTGCGGGTGAAGGCCGCGTTTGACTGCATGTCAAAGAGCACCTGGGAGGCCTCTTTCCACTGCTGCTTGCCGTAGTAGAGGCGGCCTTTGGCGAGCATGGCTTCCTCGACGTATTCGGGTTTGTCTTTGAGGTCGCGAATGACTTTGTCGAAGGCATCGATGGCGTCGTCGAAGGAGGAAGCATCACCGCTGCTGGCCAGGATGCGGGCTTTGCCCATGAGCGCGAGCGGGTAGTGGTCGGTATTGCCACGCTCAAGCACGGCATCAAACCACTCGATGGCGACAGCATTGGTCTCGGGTTTGTCCTGGTTGGCGAGGTTGCGCCCGACTTGGACGAGGATGTAGGTGGCGAGCTCTTTTTTGTCAAAGGTGCGCAGTTCCTCGAAGGCGACTTGGATCTGGGCGGCGCGCTTGGGGAATTTGTCTTTGTATTCGTCGTTTTGAAGGAGATCGACCCGAGCCATGATGAGCCAGGCGCGCAGGGTGTTGTTGATCTTGGTGCCCTCGGGAACAAACTGGAGCAGCTTTTCCAAAAGGGCCTCAGGGCCGGACACTTCGATGGCGTGCTCGGTGTAGGAGCCGATGGCCTCTTCGACGCCGGTGCCGGTGTCGCTGCTGCCGAGGCGGATGATGACTTTCTCCAGAGCGTCGAGCGCTTCTGTTCCGCGTTTGGCTTCTTTGAGGGCGGTGATGGAGCTGACGATGATGTCGGCATCATAGAGGCCATTGGCGTGGTCCTTCATGTACTCGTCGTAGTATTGGATGACGGCGTCTTGTTTTTCGAGGGCTTTGGAAACGCGGACGAGTTGGACGAGAACACGGCCAAGGGTCGGCGCGTGCTCAGGGCCAGCGGCAGCGGCGAGCTCGCGCGCTTTCAGGTAGGCGGCCTCGGCCTGCTCATTGTTGTTGAGCATGAGGTGGGCATCTCCGCGCATGGCGATGGCGGTGTCGAGATTGACGAAGTCAGGAAAGCGCTTTTGCAGGTCGCCGAGAACGTCGAGGCATTTCTGGTGATCGCCGAGTTGGAAGTAGCAAGAGCCACGATCGAGCAGGGCGAAGGCGGCGAAGTCGGAGGTGGGGAAGTCTTTGATGAAAGCGTCCAGCAGATCACCCGCGGCCTTCCAGTCCTTCAGCTTTTGGCTAGCGGAGGCGGCGAAGTAGCGGGTGTATTCCTTGAATCGGCTTTCGGGAAAAGTTTGAGCGTGTTTCAACAGCTCCGGCACGGCTTCGGCAGGGCGGTCGAGGTGGAACAGTGAGGCAGCGATGACGAAGTCGGCCAGGTCGCGATCGGCGGATTTTTCTTCCAGATTAGGGCGGAGGGAGTTCGCAAGCTGAAGCGCGTCATCGTAGCGGCGGGTGAAGAAGAGGCTTTCCAGCTGCATGGTGTTGACATTGCCGGCGTATTTGCTGGAGGGGAATTCTTTGCGAAAGGTGTCGCCCAAAGTCTGGGCAAACTCCATGTGACCCAGGGCGAGAGCGGAACGCATGGCACCGAAGAGTACGAGCTCGCGATGAGGACCGCCGGAGAGCTGCTGGAGTCCGCGTTGGTAGATGGAAAAAGCGGCGGCGGCATTGCCTCCGCGTTCATAGGCACCGGCGAGGGAGAGCCGGGCGATCCAGTGGATGCCGTCGGTGGCGGTGAGTTCGGTGGTGGCTTTTTCGATCTCCTTTTGCAGCGCCTCCGAGACGGCAGGCAGCATGCGCTGGGCGCGGTTTTGCAGGTCCTCGAGAATGTCAGAGGGGGAGGCCATCAGGCTGATGAGGCGGATGGCGAGTGTGGTCTGGTTGTTGTCGGCGGCTTTGCGGGCGAGGGCGACGATGCGATTGTTGAACTCGAAGCGCTGCATGTCGAAGGCGCTGACGGAAAACTGGCGGCCGTATTTGTCCATGAATTGGTGGGCTTCCTTTTCGGCGTCGGGGCTGACGGAGGAGGTCCAGTCATCCGCCAGGGTGAGCAGAGCGCGCATGAGTGCGTCGGGACGCGGGGCGGTGGCACCGGGAGTGGTGGGCTGGAAAAGCTGCTCGATGAGTTGGCGTCCGCGCTCGGCCTTGCCCGCCTTGGTGTAGCAGGCGGCGGCCTGAATGCGGAAGGCGGTGTCGTCGTAGGTGCCGGGCGGTGCGGGGGCGGCGGCAAAGGCTTCATAATCCACCAGAGCGTCCTCAAACTTGCCGGTCACTTGTTTGATGATGCCCATTTCGAGGCGGGCG
>JBIIUD010000377.1:0-4194 GCA_044340175.1 Verrucomicrobiaceae bacterium | reverse complement strand
GAAAGGCAACCTCGTCCGCGCCTTTGGAGGAGGCAAATCGGAGAACCACTTTGCCAATTTCATCCGCGCCGTGCGCAGTCGCAAGCACACCGATCTCACCGCCGACATTGAAGAAGGCCACCAAAGCACCGCCCTCTGCCACATCGCGAACATCTCGTATCGCCTCGGCTCGAAAACCTCCGTGAACGACATCTCGAAGCATCTCGGCGACATCAAAGCGCACGAAGATGTGCAGGACACACTGGAGCGCACGAAGCACTACCTCACGGAAGCCGGAGTCGATCTCGACAAAACGCAACTCACCCTTGGCCAACATCTCCGTGTCGATGGCGACAAGGAGAGCTTCCTCGACAACGCCGCCGCGAACGCGCTGCTCACTCGCGAATATCGAGCGCCGTTTGTGGTGCCGAAACTGAGCGAGATTTGAAGGAGATTCACTGCTTCCGAACCCGATCATCAAACCATGAAAATCGCCGCCCTCAGTCTGGCTTTCACCTCTCTGGCGTTCGCCGCCGACCAACCCCTCTTCCGGGCGGGAGCCGCAGCCGTGGACATCACGCCCACGCAATTTCCCATGAACATGCCCGGCGGCTTCAGCGCGAACATGGCGGAGAAGGCGCATGATCCTTTTCACTCAAGCGCCCTCGTTTTCGACAATGGCGAAACTGCACTGGCGATGGTCGTGGTGGACAATCTCGGCGCGGGTCCCGACGTGCTGAATGAAGCGAAAGCACTCGCCGCCGCGAAGACGGGCATGTCCGTGGACAAGATGCTCATCTCATCCACACACACGCACAGCGGCCCGTCACTCAACACCCGCAGTGAGGCAGCGGCGGCGTATTACAAGCAGTTCGTCGAAGGCGTGGCCGGGTCCATCATTCAAGCTCACGCAGCGCTCAAGCCCGCCGCTGTCGGAGCCGCCGCGCATCCGCTGCCGGACGAGGTTTTTAATCGCCGCTGGTTCCTGAAGCCCGGCAAGATGCCACTGAATCCTTTTGGCAGGCTCGACACCGTGAAGATGAATCCCGGCACCAGCCCAGATGTGATCGACCGCCCCGCTGGACCGACTGATCCTGACATCACCATCCTATCGGTGCAGGACTTGAAGCGAAAACCCATCGCGCTGTTTGCCAACTACTCATTGCACTACGTCGGCGGTGCTCCCGATGGCCAAATGTCCGCCGATTACTTCGGTGAGTTCGCCCGCCTTATGCCTTCGCGCATTCGGGGTGATGAAAACTTCGTCGCCATGATGTCGAACGGCACCTCAGGCGACATCAACAACATCCCGTTTGGCGCCACACGGCCTCCACGCGAGCCCTTCGAGCAGATCCGCATCGTGGCGCAGAAAGCCTCAGACACCGCATGGCACGCCCATCAGAAGATCGCGAAGCATCAGCCTGACACGCGCCTTGGCATGGTGCAGCGGCAGATCACGCTGAAGTATCGCCGCCCTTCCTCGCAGGAGGTCGCTGAAGCTGAGGCGGTGCTCGCCATCAAAGACAAAGAGGCCATCGAAAAGCTACCGCGTCTCGCGCAAAACTATGCCCGCAACGTGGTAGGCGCCGCCGATCGCCCTGAGGACACTCTCACAGTGACGATTCAAGCCATCCGCATCGGCGACTTCGCTGTGTGTGCCATTCCGTTTGAGACCTTTGTCGAGATTGGTCTCGATTTAAAAAAGCGCAGTCCCTTTCCGCAAACGATGGTCATCGGTTTAGCGAATGGTCGCCACGGCTACCTGCCCACACTGGAGCAGCATAAGCTTGGCGGTTACGAGACTTGGCTCGGTACGAACCAAGTGCAGGAAGACACTAGCGTCATCCTCACGAACAACCTGCTGGAGATGCTGGCAGAACTCCACCAGGCGCACTGATCAAAACAGCTGATGATGATGATGAATGCCCGCCTTCTTAGCCTCTTTTTTATTGTTCCACTCGCTGCTACTGCCACCGAACCGCCTGACTTCACCGTGAGGCTCGAGACGGTGATGAAGCATGACGATGGACAATTCCTTTGGTTTCATCCCCGCGCGGCGGCCATGCCGGGTGGTGTGATGATGACGATTCAGAAGCATCTCAAAGTTTCCGATTACTACTCGGGATTGCATTTTATGACCCGCGACGGCGTCGATGGCGCGTGGAAAGGCCCCGTGTTGCCAGCGGAACTCGATTGGCAAAAGCAGCCCGACGGCGTCACTCTGAGTGTGGCGGATGTCACTCCCGGTTGGCATGAAAAAACGGGCAAGCTCATCGCCCTTGGTGCCCGCGTCCGCTACAGCCCTGCGGGCAAGCAACTCGAAGATGTGAAACGCTCCCATCAAACGGTGTATGCGGTCTATGATCCCCAAACGACCCAGTGGACACCGTGGCGTTTGCTGGAACTGCCTGCCGATGAGCAGTTCAACTTCGCCCGCAATGCCTGCGCCCAGTGGCTGGTGCAGCCGGATGGCAATCTGCTCGTGCCGCTCTACATCAGCACCAGTGTGAAAAAGCGATTCAGCACCACCGTGGCGGAGTGCCGCTTTGATGGCGACCAGCTCACCTTCGTCCAACATGGAACCGTTCTGCGGCTGGATGTCGCCCGCGGTTTGTATGAGCCCTCGCTGACCACCTTTGGTGGACGGTATTTCCTCACGCTGCGCAATGATGAGCGGGGTTATGTCAGTGTTAGCGAAGATGGCTTGCAGTTCGCTGAACCGAAGCCTTGGACCTTTGACGACGGCGCGGAACTCGGCAGCTACAACACCCAGCAGCATTGGCTGACGCACAGTGACGGCTTGTTTCTGGTGTACACTCGACGTGGTGCCAACAACGACCACATCGTCCGCCATCGCGCCCCACTGTTCATGGCACGGGTGGACCCGGAAAAGCTACACCTCATCCGCAGCAGCGAAAAAGTCGTGGTGCCCGAGCGCGGCGCGGAGATGGGCAATTTCGGTGCCAGCGCCATCAACGCCAACGAGTCCTGGGTCACTGTCTCCGAAGGCATGTTCATGAAAGACTCCGCCAAACGCGGAGCCGAAGGCGCGACCTTCGTCGCGCGCATCCTTTGGTCGAAACCGAATGCGACCATGCGCTGACCGCGCCATCGACCTCGCTAAAGCAAAAGCGTTCCGAACTCAGCGTTCTTCTCTGAGCGCAACGGACACCTTTTCCCATGGTCATCACCGCACTCGATCTCAACAAGCCCGGCAAACAGCAAGGGTTCCTGCAAGTCCCGTATTCTCACAACCTCGGTGGTTGGGCAAATGTGATGATCCCGATCACCGTGGTCGCCCGAGGTAAAGGCCCGACGGTGCTCGTACTCGGTGGCAATCACGGCGATGAGTATCAGGGCCAGATTGCCATCATGAAGCTCGCACGTGAATTGCAGCCGGAGCAGGTGACAGGACGGATCATCTTCATTCCGTCCCTCAATTTCCCCGCTGCCCGTGCGGCCACCCGGTTGTCTCCGCTCGACGGCATGAACCTGAACCGCTCCTTTCCTGGCGATGCGGAAGGTCCGGTGACCAGCCAAATCGCGCATTACCTGCGCACGGTGCTGTTTCCGCTCAGCGATGCGGTGATCGATATCCACAGCGGCGGGCGCAGCATGGAGTTCGTGCCTTGCGCCCACATGCACCTCGTGCCGGATCGCGATCAGCGCCGCCGCATGTTTGACGCAATGCTTGCCTGGGGCACCGAGTTCTGCTTCATCTACGCCGACATTGCCGGAACCGGCCTACTACCCGTTGAGGCAGAGAATCAGGGTAAAACGGTCGTTACCACCGAGCTCGGTGGCGGCGAATGCATCCCCGCCAGTATGCATCGCATCGCCCAAAGCGGTCTGCGCAATGTGCTGGTGCATCTCGGCACGCTCAAAGGCCCGCTCAAGGCCCGCAAACTGCCCGCCATCCTCACTCAGGCCACGAATCGCGAGGACTACCTGCTCGCTCCTGAATCCGGCGTATTTGAAATGGTTCTGGATCTCGGCGCGAAGGTGAAAAAGGGCCAGACGGTTGGTTGGATTCATCATTTGGAGCGGCCAGACCGCGCGCCGGAGCAGATCGTGGCGGCCAGTAGCGGCCACCTCATCACCATGCGCGCGCCCTGCCTCACGCAGCAGGGCGACTGCGTGGCCGTCATCGCCAAGCGGGTGAGTGAACGCGAGGTCCTGACCGCATGAAACGCCAAGCACGCACAGCCGGCGCAC
>JBIIUD010000378.1:0-4194 GCA_044340175.1 Verrucomicrobiaceae bacterium | reverse complement strand
GACACAGCGGCTATTCCCGAGATCCGCAAGGCTCTATCCGCCGCTCTGCAAGAGGCCTATGCTCCTCTGGATGCGGGTTACATTGACAAACTGAAAGCATTGGCGGTCCAATATCCCGACTGGAAAAGCCAACTCGACACCGAGCGCCTCGCCCTGGAAAAACGTAGTTCTGCCCGCCCAAAGCAGGTTGAGTCTGGATCCCTCCTCTTACCAAAGCCTATGGCCACTCTCGGTGGCATTTCGGGTTTTCAGGATTTGGAGAACGTCACTTTTGTCGAACACCCGGACAATGCTGGGGACCGCTTTCGTGTCAGTCATGACGGTCAGGAGTTTTCGATCAGACTGCTCTGGTTGCACTGCGAACGTCCCACCGCCCAAGCTGCCGCCCAACCACGCACCAGTCCTTTCAGTCAGCATTTCGGTCTTTCTCCCGAAGACGCTGCCCTGTTTGGGCGCGCTGCCCTGCAGTTCACCACTGGCTACCTGACTGGCAAAACCTTTCGTCTGCTTGCCCGCAACAATCCCGATCCTGACGGCACTTTTCCCGCTCTGATTTTTTTGCCAGATATCGGCCTTTTTCACAACCTTCTGATCGATCAGGGCTTAGCGGCCGTCACGGATAAATCCAGCGGTGGAAGTACCCTTGAGCGCGCCCTGCACCGCTCCATTGAAGATCGCGAACAAGAAGCCCGCAATCGCTCACCGCGTCCAGGGGCTTGGGCGCTCAGCCCAGCACCTTCAACCCAGCCACGGAAACCATGAACCGCCGCGGCCTCACCCTTTGCCTATTCGTCGTCCAAGCCGTCTCCGGCCTTGGAGTCGCACAGACTCCGTCCATTCCAGCGACGCCAAACCCACCCAGTTCCTCGTGGCAGCAGTTAGAGGCCACTTACCAAAACGAGCTCAAGAAAATCCACATTCCGCTCCTCAGCTCTTACATCAACGAACTCACCCGTCTTGCCGCGCAATCCCACAGCGCCGAAGCCACTGTGGCCATCAACCGGGAATTGAAAGAAATGCAGGCGGTTATCACGGCAGGTGGGGTGGTTGATCTCAGCAGACCGCTCGGCACACAGGAAACTCAAGCCCCCAGCAACACGCCTTCAGCGCCGAGCCCCAAAAACGACAGCCTGCTCGCACTGAGCCCAGGCACCGCCAAGACGATCACTCCCGCTCCAAATCCACCGACCCCACCGACGGTCACCGTGCAAAAGATTTCTTGGCTGATTGATGCCCTCCCCGCAGGCAAATACGAGGTCATCTGCCAAGGCGCCGTCACCGCACTTGAAACACCAGCAAATCTGACCCTTCAAATCGGCGATCAACTGCTCAAGTTCCCCCTGGCCAAACGCCATGTCGCCACAGACTCGAACAACCTCCGACTCATCCGCATCGGCACCATTGATCTTCCGACGGACGCCACCCAGCTACCGCTGGACTTGGCGATCGATTCCCAGGTGTCAAACCTCATCCTCCGCCAGCTTCTCTTCACCCGCGCTGCCACACCGAAGCCCCCCACCCCTCCCTGAGGGCCGCAGCCTGAAGCCACTCACTCCGACCAATCGCGCGTCACCCGCTCGATTCTCCGGGCTTTGCCGGTGAGCCGCTCGACCTCCACCAGCACAGCATTGACCCGAACCACGCCACGTCCCATACCAAACCGCACTGGCATGGCATTCAAAAAACGCCCGACCACTGGCTCGACCTGACTGCCAATCACCGAATCCATCGGCCCGCACATGCCCGCATCCGTCAGATAGGCCGTCCCCTCCGGAAGCACTCGTTCATCCGCTGTTGGCACATGCGTGTGTGTGCCTACCACTGCCGACACTTTGCCGTCCAGGTGCCAACCCAGCGCCACCTTCTCGCTGGTCGCTTCTGCATGGAAATCCACAAAAATCACTGGCGTTTCCTCCCGCAGTTTTTCCGCGCAGGCCGCTACCAGAGTGAACGGGTTGTCCACCTGCGGGCCCATGAACACCCGACCAAGCGCATTGATCACCGCCACTTTGCCTTTTTTTGTCTCCAGCACGACGGATCCCGATCCCGGCACTCCCTCTGGATAGTTCAAAGGCCGCAGCATCCTCGGCTCATCCGCCAGATACGGAACAATCTCTTTCTGATCCCAGATGTGGTCGCCACTGGTCACCACCGCCGCTCCTGCTCGCAATAGACCGATGGCGATCTTCGGCGTGATCCCCCTGCCCGACGCAGAGTTCTCACCGTTAACAATGACAAAATCCACCGCCAGCTCCAGCTTCAACTTCGGAATCCAGTCGGCGACCGCCTTCCTTCCACCCTCCCCAAAAACATCCCCAAAAAACAGCAGACGCACACACTCATCTTCTTCAGCGTCGGCAGGTACAGGCAGGGAATTCATTTGATCGTTACTTAGTAGATGATGAACCGTATGTTCAAGTCTAGGATGAAAGAATGATCACTCGTGTTCCTTGGCTGCCTGCCCTCTGCCTTCTGGCCCTCTGGGTCACCGGGCGCAGGCTAGATGCCCAATCGGGGGCGCCCCCTGCTGCTGCCCCGCCAACGTCTGCCGCCCAGATCACCCCCCTCGGCCAAACGCCGGATTGGCCCAAGCTAAGCGCCTTTGCCAAAACCCTCACCCAAGATGAATTCACCGCCATTCTGCGGGACATCTACCTCGAACCCACTCACTACCCGCTACCCTGGACCCTCGGCCTCGATGGTTTAAAAATCACCACCGGCTCCCCAGAGACTCCCGTTGTCACCATTCCGTTCTCAACTCGGACAGACCCAAAGGCCAAGCCGCCCCGGTTCTGGCGCAGGGCCTCGGAGCTGCCTCCTGTCGCCAGCCGCCCCCCTCTGAGTGATCTCCACGTTGCCATCGACCCCGGCCACATCGGCGGCAACTTTGGCGTCATGGAGGAGCGTCACCTCAGCTTCAAGCCTGGAGAGGCCATCCAGGAAGGGGATCTCTCCCTTCTCACTGCCCGCGTTCTCGAGGAGCGTCTCAGAGCCCTCGGTGCCTACGTTACCCTCGTTCGCCAGCATCCTCAGCCCGTCACGACGAAAACCCCAGGGGATTTCCGTCCTCTCGCTGCCGAGACCCTCCGTCAGTCCGGCTTCAGCGCACCTGCCGATACCTACGCCGGCATCCAGGGCGAGGCCCGCCTTCTTACGCTCCAATGGCAGAGCGAAAAATTCTTCTATCGCATCGCCGAAATCCACGCCCGCGCCCTCCGTGTCAATCAGGAGATCAAACCTGACATCGTCCTCTGTCTCCACTTCAATGCCGAATCCTGGGGAGATGCCAGTGCCCCGCAGTACTCCCCCGTTAACCACCTCCATCTGCTCGTCAACGGTTGCTACTCGCCGGCCGAACTGGCCAGCCAAGACACTCGCTTTGAAATGTTTCACCGCCTCTTCTCCCGCGCCTGGGAAGAGGAGATCCCACTTGCCAAAACCCTCGCCGAGACTCTCGCCTCCAGCACCGGCCTGCCCCCCTACACTTACACCACCCCAAACGCCCAGCCCATCGCTGGCAGCCCTTTTGTCTTCGCTCGCAACCTGCTCGCCAATCGCCTCTACCAGTGCCCGGTCATCTTTTTTGAGCCCTACGTCATGAACCACCAGCAGACCTATCGCCGACTCCTGCTCGGTCACTGGGTCGGCCGCACATTCATCGACGGCACCCTTCAGAGCAGCGCCATCGAAGACTATGTTCAAGGCATCGTCAAAGGCCTACTCAAACACTATCAAACCCATCGCCCCGCCTGAACCCCACACCGCCATGATCATTGTTGCAGGATGTGGTTACGTCGGCGCTGAACTCGCCGATCTCCTTCATGCCGCGGGTCACCGCGTGCTTGGCCTGACCCACTCCCCCGAGTCTGCCGATCGGCTCAAAGCCAGGCATCCTTGGCCAGTTGCCGCCAGTGACATCACCTCACCTGAAGACCTCGCTACCCTCGCCGCTAGCCTGGATCCCGCTCACCCCGTCACCGCCTTCGTCCACTGCGCCAGCTCGGGCAAAGGTGGCGCAGATGCTTATCGCTCTGTCTATTTGCAAGGCCTGCAAAACCTCATCACCGCCTTTCCCCACGCGCGCCCCCTGTTCACCTCCAGCACCTCCGTCTATGCCCAGAAAGACGGGTCCATCGTCACCGAAGACAGCCCCGCCACGCCTCCGCGCGAGACCGGCCAGCTCCTACGCCAATC
>JBIIUD010000376.1:0-4200 GCA_044340175.1 Verrucomicrobiaceae bacterium | reverse complement strand
CCCATCGCGACTCCCAAATCAAATCCTTCCAGGTCCAACTCGGCGCTGCCTTCTCCCGCAGCGAGAGCATCAGCGACCTCCTCGGCCAGGGCAGCCGCAGCGACATGATCTCCATCTCCCTGCCCACCGCCTCACAAGTCGTCGATCAACGTACCCTCCAGCACCACGCCGCCCCCCACACCGGCAGCGACCTCCTTTACAAAAACGCCCTCTACGACACCTCCCGCACCATCTTCGCCGGACTCATCACCGTCGATGAAGGCGCCCACTTCACCGACGCCTACCAAACCTGTCGCAATCTCATCAACAGCGAGGAAGCCGAAGCCAACTCCATGCCCGGCCTGGAAATCAATGCCGACCAGGTCAAATGCAGCCACGGCAGCACCAGCAGCCCCGTCAGCGACGAAGAACTCTTCTACCTCAAAGCCCGCGGCATCAACGACCACGACTCCCGCAAGCTCATCGTTCAAGGCTTTTTGGAGGACACCCTCTCCCGCCTCGACCACGAACCCCTCCGCCACCTCATCGAGCAACGCATCGAGTCCAAACTCGCCATCATCGCCTAAGGTGGCGCAACCACCTTGGTTGCGCGAATCTCAAAAATAGCACCCGTCATCCTCACCTTGGTGAACCCCAGCCTTTGGCGCACTGCCACGGGACCATCCGTGCGTGCCTTTCGCTTGCCCTTGTTCTATCCTAGTTCATCAGTGTCATGACACACTCATGAACACCTTCCGCCTCCTCGCCGCCCTCACCGTCTCCACCCTCCTCGCCTCCTGTTCCACCGTCCCCTACTTCGGTGTCGGAGCTGCTCCTTCACCTGCCGTCGGCACCGTCGTCAAATGGCCCGGCAAACCCTTCACCGAAGTCCGCGCCTACTGCTACGACTACACCGCCGAAAAAGAGGGTTCCTTCTTCATCAACGGCCGCATGCACAAAGGCGTCATGGACCCCAAAGGCGTCAAACTCACCCCCGCCCAAGTCACCACCCTTGTTGACGCCCTCACCACTTCCCAAGACAAACAAGCCCGCACCCCCTGCTACAAACCCCACCACGCCTACGTGTTCTACGGTGCTCAAGGCGAAGTCGTCGCCGTCTTCGAAATGTGCTTCGGCTGCAACAAATTCGAGGAAACCCCAGACGGTCTCCCCGAATACGTCGACACCGGCGCCCTCTACAAACTCACCGGCGACCTCGGCCTCCCTCTAGGTGAAGGCAACGCCTTCTACACCAACGCTTGCCGCAGGTAGGTCTAAAGGGGGCCCATCCCAAGCCAGCCGCTCCTCAAAACGGAAAACTTGAACACCGCCCCCTTGGTGTTACCTTCGGATTGCCATGCGGCAGTACCGTCCCACCATTGAGCAACTCAAAAAACGCTACGCCGCCGACATGGCGCGGCGGAAAGTGCAAGCACGCCGAGACGCAGCGCGTGATCCGAATGTGAAACGCACCCCCATCCCGGACAACTCGGAACCCTGGTTGCCTCACCCGGTTCGCTCTGTGGCAGAAGCGATGTGGATTTCGGATCAAATCACTGCGGATATGCGCCGATGGAACCTGCTCTGATCAGCGCTGACGCTTTCATTCACGCCCTCGCTGCACGACACCGCGTGGTGCTTCTCGGTGGCATGGCCATCATCACCCACGGACTCAGCCGCAAAACCAAGGATATCGATATTTGGCTGGACCCGCTAGCCAATCCTGAAGCCTGGGCTGAGGCAATGAAAACCTGCCTTGGCACTTTCCCTGGTTGCTACCTCTGGTCATTGGCGGATCGCAAGGTGCTGACTCAAGACGAAATCGTGGAGGAAATTGATGAGGTAGGTGTTTTGCGTATCTCAGGCCTGGATCGTGACATTGACGTGTTCCGTCGTCCGAACGAATTGGGCATCGAGTCGTTTGAAGAGGTCTGGCAGCACAGTGTCAAAGAATTGGACGGTGGCGTGCGCCTCCCCGACCCGGTAGATCTCCACATCTCCAAAGCCAACACAGGACGCGAGCACGATTGGAAAGACCAGCTTTTCCTCGAATCCCTCATCAAAGCCCGCTTCAAAGAGCGCCTTCCAGTATGCAACCTAGCGGAGGCCACCTCAATGTTAGACCGCTTCCTCGATCCCGAAGCGCTGCAATACGCCAGGGAAAACCCTCACCCCGAAGTCCGCGCCCTCGTGCTAGGCTACCTGCGCGAGTTCGAGGCCGAGGGCGACCCCTACTCCCGCGACATCCTCGCTGCGGGCGGATGGGAGTGAAGTTGTGCTTTTCAGAACACCCCAGCCTCCCTATCTCGCCATGGACTGAGCAAGCCCAATCAGCTTCACCTCCATCAGGTTTCCTACCGCCTCCGCTGCATCCAAAGCGCAGCCAGACTCAGCATCAACAAACTCATCACCCCCGGCTCCGGAGTTGATCCCGCATTGCCCGTGATGCTCACCGCGCTATGACTCACCCCCTGCGGAATCGGCAATGGCTGCGTCACCGGCACCGCCGCCTTTGCCAACAACTCCGGCTGTGGCCGCTCATCCACCGCCAAAAATGACGTGTACTCCGTCAGCAATCCATACTTCAGCCCTAACGCCGTCACCTCTGCCTGAGTCCTCTCCTTCTCTCGATCACCCAACCCCGCGTAATCTCCCAACTCACGCACCCGCTCCCGCGCCCAATAGCTCCTCAGCGCCGGATTCCCCATGGCACCAGGCTTCGACGCCTCGCCCGCCACATCAATCCACGCCTCATACGACCGCCCCGCCGCCAGCCCGCTCACCTTGATCCGCCCCCGCGCCTCCCCCTTCCACTTGCCCGCCACCATCACCGGCCTGTCCGCATACACATCCGGCACCACCATCGGCTGCACCTCCTCCACCGCAAAGCCCTCATACGCCACCCTCACCTAGGTCAAGACCGGCGCACTCACATACCCCAAAAACCGCTTCGCCTCCGCCCGCGCTGCCGACTCGTTCAACACCACAAACGGTTCCCCACCACCGATGTGCGCCAACCCCTCCAGCAAATGCCGGTTCACACTCGACCCGATCCCAAACGTGAAAAACGCCGCCTCACCCAACTTCGCCCGCATCAAATCAAACGCCTCTCCCTCCACACTCACATACCCATCCGTCACCAGCACCACACACCGCGCTATCCCCTCTTCGCGCGGCAGCGCCAAAGCCCGTTTCAACGCTGGCAGCAACTCCGTCCCACCACTCCCCCGCTGATTCGTCACCAAATCCAACGCCCGCCGCACCGCAGCCGCATCCGCCTTCACCGACCGCTCCGCCATCAACTCGCTCCCGCTCGCAAACGTCATCACATTGAACCGATCCTCATCCCGCAACCCCCCCACCAAATCCGCCATCAACAACTGCGCCGTCCGAATCGGAAACCCGTCCATCGACCCCGACACATCCACAATGAACACATACTCCCGCGCAGGTATCACCTCTGGAGTTACCCTCGCCGGCGGCTGCACATTCAGCAAAAAGAAGTTCTCCTCCTGTCCCTTCTCCAAAAGCAAGCCCGTCGCCACCTTCGCATCCGCCAACTGATATCGCACCACCACATCCCGATCCGCCGGCGCTCCAGCCTTCAACTTCACCACCGCCGTCGTCGCATGACTAAATTTGACCTCTGCCTCATGACTCGCGCAGGTCAGACTCTGCACCGCCATCCCCGCATTCAAGCTCAGCTCGAACTCAAACCCCATCGGCGTCGCCGTGCCCTCCTTCAAAAACGGATTCCCCACCCACGCCTCCTTCTTCCCACCCGCCCCCGCATACCTCGGCCCCACCACCGTCGGGAACACAAACTCATAAACTCGCTCCGTCGGCCTCAGCACCTCCGTGTAAGTCAGCCGCACCTCCACCTCCGCCCCCGGCGCGATGTTCGCCACACTCATCTGGAACACATTCGGCCGCTCCTGTTCCAGCAATGTCGCATGCTTCTTCTCCGCCTTCGCCTTCTCATAACCCGCCCGAGCCGCCCCCTTCTCCTGGATCTGCGCCCGGATCACTCGCTCCCCAATCCGCATCTCCAGCCCCTGCACCGCCGCCCGCGTCGAACCCGGAAACACATACACCGCCTCCAGCGGCACCTCCGCCTCATTCGCATACACCTGCACCATCTCCACCTCCGCGATGATCCCCGACACCTTCGCCTTCACCCCAGTGCGCTTCACCGGAAACGCATCCACCCGCCCCCCATCC
>JBIIUD010000375.1:0-4203 GCA_044340175.1 Verrucomicrobiaceae bacterium | reverse complement strand
GGTTTCGGAAACGCTTTGATTTGCGTCCAAGTTTGACCACCGTCGCTGCTACGACAGACCCAGGTGCTGAGAATGTCGTCGCGAAACACCGCTTGTTTGGGGCGCTGTGGTTGCTTCACATCCGTCCACCCTGAGCAGAGCACGAGCAGGTCGCCATTCTTCGCCAGTCCAGCGGCGACGTTCATGCGATTGGTGTTTTCATCATTCGGAGCCGGGATCCCGCGCCGGGTCCAGAACGCACCGTCAGGGCTGTTCCAGCATTCCGCCGCACCCGCCACTTGACCATGGCTGGGTTGGCTGAAAATCGTGGCGTTGATGCTGCCATCCGGCAGCAGAGTCAGGTTCGGCCAAGCACACACATTGTCGATGGCGACGTAGCGGGTGATGTTTTGAGCAGGCAAAGCCGGGGCTAGGCTGAGAAACAAGAAGGTGAGAAGTGTGTGTTTCATGGGGGAGAGGGGTGAGTGGATGGGGGGCATTTAGCGCGCCCAAGCAGGGGTGCCGAACCAGGTGTGCATTTCTTTTTCGAAAGGGGCGACCACCTCATGCGACTCCGGGATGGCCCCCTGGTCGCCGGTTTCTGTCATCCAGGTGTCAAGCGCGGCGGTGAGTCTGGCCAGGGCCGTTTGGTGTTCCGGCAGTTTGGAGGAGGACAGGTCATGAATCTCATGAGGATCTTCGACGGTGTCATAAAGTTCCACGCAGGGTCCCGTTCTTTGCATGAGCGCCAGGGGAGGCCCGCTTAAGCGGCCTGCGGCCTGCCATTCCCGCATGAGAGGCATGATCAGAAAGCACTTCTCTTTGTATCGGTTCAGGGAGGCGAAGGTGGGGCCGGACGACAAAGTGCGGATCAGATGGTAGCGCTCGTCATGCACGGAGCGGATGCGTTGCAAAGTCTCATCGATCCGGTCGCGTGCGGCAAAGGCGAAAGCGCGCGGGGGATCAGCCTGAGCCCCTAGAAACACGCGGCCCTGCATGAGCGGCGTGCGCGGCAGACCGGCAAGGGACAAGGTGGTCGCGGTGACATCAATGAGGCTAATGAGGCGGTCATCGACGGAGCCCGGTTTGAATGGCGCGGGTGCTGGGTGGTTCTTCGGCCACTTGATGATCATCGGCACGCGCAGTCCATTGTCGTAGCACCAATGAATGCCGCGCGGCGTGAGTTGGCCGTTATCTCCGAAGAAGATGATGAGGGTGTCATCCTCCAAACCGTCGGCGCGGAGTTGGTCCAAAACCTTGCCGAATCTCAGGTCCATCCCTGAGACCGAGTTCAGATAGCGTGCCCATTCCTGGCGGACGATCGGATGGTCCGGATAGTAGGGCGGAAGTGAAACAGTTTCCGCTTGGGCATGTTGAATGTGCTCACGCTCACCAACCCATTCGACCCGTTCCTTCTCGGCGCTCTTGCGATCATAGATGTCGTATTCGGATTCTTCCGCGTTGACGACGGCAAAGAAGGGTAGGCTCTTTTTGAGGGAGGCCCAGTCGCCCGTGAGGTCATCGTAGATCGGACCTTCGTTGACGAAGTTGAGATCAAGTTTGGCCGTGCCGACGCTCTGTCCTCCGAGGGTCTTGATATTGGAAGTGAAGTAGCCCGCCTCCTTCAGACGATGTGTGAGGGGCCTCACGCCAGGCGGAAGACGGAAACCATCGCTGCGGTGGGAACGCATGGGATGAGTACCAGTGCTGGTTTGATACATGCCAGTGAAAAAGGCGGATCGGCTTGGGGCACAGGCAGGATTGGTGGCAAAGACGCGGGTGTAGCGTACGCCTTCTGAGGCGAGGCGGTCCAGGTGGGGAGTGTGCACATCGGCGGCGCCATAGCAGCCGAGATCATGGCTTAGGTTCTCGCCGATAAGCCACAGGATGTTTGGTTGCCGTGCCAAAGAAGGAGCCGCCAGCGCCAGCAGTCCGAAGCTGGCAAGAAGGATGGCGGACGACTTCATTCGGTGAAAAGGCAGGGAGCTTTTAATCTGCGAAGCGCAGAGCGTACAGATCCGCATCCTTTAGCTTCACCCGGAACTGCGCGGCCTGACCCTTGAGCTTGGACAAATCAAGCACCGGCGCTGCAAAGTCATCGCCATAGAGTTCTTCCATGGTGGCGAGCACTTTGCCTGAGGCGTCGATCACGTCGATTTGGAGGCTGCCGGCGGCGGAAGTGGCGTAGTTGAGCAGCAGTTTGGAGCCGGTGATCTTGAGCGGAGGCGTGGTGAACTCGCCACCTTTGGCATCGGCATGCATGGAGGCGAAACCTTGTTTGCGCACGGTGAGACGGCGGATGCGGTGGTCGGCGTGACGATAGTGCTCGCTGATGTAGAGGGACCATTCGGCCTCTCCTGCGACGATGCCATTGGCGGTCATGTTGTTGCGCTCCGTCCAGTTTTTGAGATCGGGTCCTGGGCGCACCCAGGCTTCGAGAAAGGGGCGATCCCATTTCACCCCATCACGGCTGGACATGAAGACGGCATCACTGACTCCAGGGCCGTCATGTTCGGGCACCTTTTTGCGTGTGGTGACGAAGCGCTTCGGAAAGGAAAGGAACAGATGTGGCGCGGTCGGGCAGGGGACGGTAGCGCTGGTGTAGAAATGTTCCCACGGCACGCCCTCAGCATAGGCATGGGGAACGCCGTCACTCCAAGCCAGGAAATCGCTGGAGTGATGGCTTTGCACCGCCCGCACCTTGTTCAGGAAGATGCGGCTGAAGCAGGCGTAGCGGTTCCGAGTGGTGTCAAAGAACGCAAGGTTCTGCGAGTCAAACGCACCCTTGGTGATGACGGGTGTGTCGCGAATCTTTTTCCAATGTACACCGTCTGCCGAAGCGAAGGCGTAAAGGCCACCCGGAGTTTCGCCTTGATGCCAGTTTTTCCCGGGTTGCTTGACGCCGCCGAGGGCTTTGTAGCGTTGCTCGGGTGGGGTCTTGGGATTGGCATCGAGAAAGGGTGAGAAATTGTGTGCCTCGACCCCGCGCCAGATGACGTTGTTGTCCTTGGTGCCGCCCGCTTCGATCAGGCCAAGCTTAGGGCGTGTGAATTGGATGCCGTCGGTGCTTTCGGCAACGCAGGTGACTTGGGCGTCACTGTGATCGCTTCCACCGGAAGAACCGCGGTAATAGAGGAGCACCTTGTTGCCATCCTGGATGACGCTGAAGTAAGCGCAGGTGATGCCTTCCCAGGGTTTGTCGGTGGTGAGCACGATCTCGCGCTTCACCGGTTCATGCAGTTTCAATGAGACGCCCTGTTTTTGCGCGACCAGGAATTCATCCACAAACAGCTCCCATCGAGAACCGAGGTCGATGGGTTCAGCGGCGTGGGCACCGACAGTCAGACTGAGGAGAATCAGGGAGGCGAGTTTCATGCGGGATGAGAAGAACGGTCACAGGGCCCCTATGATTCTGGTTCTTTGAGCAGACCAGAGTCATGGGGGTTTGCCTGCCTCCACAACAAGCGGATCCCCAGGAATGGCTCGAGTACTTGGTTTTTGCAAGTGGCTCGGGCTTTGCGTTTCGGGATCAGGGAGAATAACCGTGCTGTTGGTGAAGAAGAGAGACATGGCAGCGGTTAAGGGGTGTTGGTGTTAGAGTTGGACATCAGTCTAACCAAATTTTGGGTATCCGCACCGACCGCGTCCTCAGAGCTGGCTTTGCCGTTGATGAGGCAGTTTTCCCAGATGGCACTGCCTGTGCTGGTGACTTGGATTTCGAGGTTTTCGAAGGTGCAGTTTTTGGCGCTGAGGGCGGCGTTGGTGGTGACTTTGCCGATGGCTGGCTCAGTAAGGCGGCGCAGGTGGACGTTTTCCATGCGCATTTGGCAGGAACCGGTGGCGCGTCCGTTGAGGCTGAAGGCGTTTTGGGCGGAGGACAGCACCAGGGCGTTGGTGAGCGTGTAGCGGCCTTCGTCGAGGAAGTAGAGATCAAAACCGACGCAGTTGGCGATGAAGACATTGCGGTAACTTGTTTGAGCGGTGCCGGTGTCGCAGATGCCGGTGCTGTTGCCGATGCTAACAAAGCCATCCACGCGATACTGGGCGGATTCATGAGCGCTGATGCCGTCGTCGCCGCACTCGATGGCGCGAATGTTTTCAAAGACCACGTCCCGGCAGTCGCCATGAATGTTGAAGCCGTCGTTATAGACGTGGGTGGCGGTGAGGTTGCGGATGATGAGGTGGGCATTGTCTCCGCTGAACTGGACACCCGCGCTACGCACA
>JBIIUD010000374.1:0-4205 GCA_044340175.1 Verrucomicrobiaceae bacterium | reverse complement strand
GCGAGAATGTGCGGGATTTGGCCATCGACTTCTTGGCCTGCGGTCTGGATCCGGAGAAATGCGTCTTTTTCCGGCAGAGTGATGTGCCGGAAGTGACCGAGCTGGCCTGGATCCTGAGTACGGTGACGCCGATGGGTCTGCTGGAGCGCTGTCATAGCTACAAGGACAAGGTGTCCCGGGGCATCGCCGCGTCGCACGGTTTGTTTGCCTACCCGGTGCTGATGGCGGCGGACATTCTCATTTATGACTCGGATGTGGTGCCGGTGGGGAAAGATCAAAAGCAGCACGTGGAGGTGACGCGGGATTTGGCGATCAAGATGAACGAGACCTTTGGTGAGGGTCTGCTCAAGGTGCCGCAGCCGCGCATTCGTGAGGAAACGGCGGTGATCCCCGGGCTGGACGGTCAGAAGATGAGCAAGAGCTATGACAACACCATCCAGCTTTTCGAGGAGCCGGCGGATCTGAAGAAAAAGATCATGAAAAAGCTGGTCACGGACAGCACCGCGCTGGAATTGCCCAAACCCATCGAAGGTAGCACCCTCCTGCCGCTTTATAAGCTCGTGGCCTCGGAGGCGGAGTACCAAGCGATGGTGGAGGACCATTTGCGCGGTGGCATCGGCTATGGCGATTTCAAAAAGCGTCTGCTGGAGGCGGTGACGAATCACTTTGCCCCGATGCGCGAGCGCCGTGCGGAGATCGTGGCACAAGCGGGCTATGTGGAACGTGTGTTGGCTGAGGGTGCGGAAAAGGCACGTGGGGTCGCCCGTCAGACCCTGGCTCGGGTGCGCTCGGCGGTGGGCTTGGGGGATTGATCGAGCCGGTTTCCCCGACCACCCACGTATCCACCACCATGAGACGCGAACGATTGGAGGCCCTGGCCCAGCGCGTGGTGCGCGTGACAATGCATCATTTGCCGGAGCCAATCAAAGCGGCGGCGCGCCCATGTCGGATTGAGCTGGAATGGATCGACGACTGTCTAGCGGCGGGAGAGGACTTGCCTGCCGATGATCTGTTGGGTTTGTTTGAAGGAGCCTCCCTGAGTGATGCCTCACCCGATAGCGCGGACAGCCTGCCATGCATCCGTTTGTTTCTCGATAGCCTTTGGGACTATGCGGAGGGGGATTCGACCGGCTTTCGGGAGGAAGTCCGCATCACGCTGCTGCATGAACTGGGCCACTACCTGGGGCTGGATGAGGACCAAGTCGCGGACCTGGGTCTGGAGTGAGTCCTGGGTTCACTTGCCCGATTCGAGGGCCAGTCGCTTGCCCGCGTCTTCCGTCACGGCTTGACGCACCCAGGTCAGCACCTGCCGCGCGGCACCACCGTGCAGCCAGACAGCTCCGAAGCCGATGATGATGGCCACCAGGAGCAGCCGCTTCCCCGTAGGACCTACCGACGCTGATGACTCCGAAATCGGCATGACGACCCGATGGCGAGTAAGACTCAGCGGACGGTACGGCAAATTTGCTGTGGAGAATTGGTAGCGGGACGGACGGGTTTTAGGCATCCGCCGTTCACTCGGAGGAGGATTGTCTTGTCTCATGGGGCGGAATGGGAAGAATAGATAAAGAATAGCTAAAATCAGAAGCTTCATAAAGAAGAATTATTTGGAGAAACGAAATAAATTCGCGAAAGCACATCATGACGGATTCTGACAAAGCCACGATTTTCCGGGAGCTGGCCAAGCTGTTGAAGGCGGATTTTCACCTTGACCGCACCTTGGCGCTGCTGTTGAACCAGAAGCCGAAACCCACGGTGGCTGTTTTTTTGAAGGCAGCACAGGAGCATCTGAGCGCCGGGGTCGGGCTCACGGAGGCGCTCAGGCAAACGCCGGGGGGAGCGATGACGCCGCTGGATCTGGCAATGGTCGGAGCAGGGGAGAGCAGCGGCCGGCTAGAGCAGAGTTTTCAGCTTTTGGCGCGTTATTATGCGGCATTGGTGGAGAGCACGAAAAAGGCCCAGAGCGCTCTGCTTTACCCGCTGATCTTGGCGCATCTTGGGGTAATCCTGCCGGAGTTACCGGCGGCCATCGCGGGAGACACGCTAGCGGAGTTGCCGGTGCGCATTCTGACCCGGTTAGGCGTGTTATGGCTGGTCTTGTGGGCGGTTTTCAAAGGTTGGAAAAGCCTAGCACAGAAAGCGGAGACCTCTCCTGGGACCGACCGATGGCTTGGCCGCTTGCCGCTGCTTGGCTCCATGCGACGGCACTGGGCGCTGGCGCGGTTCACTCAAGTGGCGCATTCCGCGCTGCTAGCGGCGGTGCGACCACAGGAGTGGGTGCGGCTGGCGGGGGAAGCCTCGGGGAGTGGGCAATTCCTGGCGGGAACACAGATCGCCGCCAGTCTCGTTGGGGACGGCCAACCCATCGCCACCTCTCTGCGTTCCGGGGGTGGTTTCCCCAAAGATTTCGTGGATGCGCTGGACACGGCGGAGGAGACCGGCACGCTCGACCACGAGATGGCCCGCTGGGCGGAGCTGGAGGCTGAGCAGGCACGCGAGTCCACAGACCGTGTGGCTGCCTGGTTGCCCAAGGTGCTCTATGCCGTCATCGCGCTTTATGTCGCCGCTCGCATCATCGGCATGATGAGCGCCATCTATGCACCACTGATGCAGGAGGCGGGGGCCTTTTGAATTTTCGAACTACCGTGCGGCAGTGATCTCCACGGACCAAATCGCGTCGGCTTTGCGGAAGGAGAAGGTGTACTCCTGGCCAGGGATGAGGGGCCGGCCTTCACTGGTTTTGAGCATGCCTGAGACGGTTCCCACCGCCAAGCTCCCGGGGCCGCCCTCGACCACCAAGCCGGAGCTGGTGGAGAGCGTTTCCTGAGGGATCAGCAGGGCAAAGTTGGCCACATCCTTGGTCAGCGGGATGGGCTGCCATAGATTCGCTGAAACGCGCGCCGAATAGCCGTCAAACCGAGCACGCACCGCGACCGCGTCTCCGCTGGGGGCTATAGGGGCTGGTTCGGCCGCAGAGGTTGCTGGGGCTGTAGGTGCAGCGGGGGCTGTTGCTGCTTCGGGCTCCTTCATGGTAACGGCTGGGGAGGACTCCGCGGAAGGTGCCGCCGGGGCAGGGGTGGCTTCTTTTTCTTTCGAACAGCTCGCCACCATGAGCAACAAACCGGTGGCCAACCAAGGGGACTTCCATTTCATGAATTTTTTAATCATGCCATCACTTTAACAGGTCCCGCCGCTGCAACTCAACCTTTCAATTTGATTTGACCAAATCTTCCACCATCTGCAAAGCGACCGAATCCCGATTGGACCTTCGGCGCGTTTGTGTATGGTGGGGCTTTTCCCTGCCATTCCTGTCCGCACCCCACCCCATGAGCACCGCCACCCTTCCTCTCCCCGTCATGCCAGACACCCACGGCCACTTCGGCCGGTTCGGAGGCATGTTTGTGCCGGAAACCCTCATGGGCGCGCTCACGGACCTTGCCGACCACTACGACCGCGCCCGCAAAGACCCGACATTTCAAGCTGAACTCGATCGCTTGCTCAGTGAATACGTTGGCCGACCCACCCCGCTTTACCTCGCCGAACGCTGGACCGAAAAGCTCGGTGGCGCCAAGATTTACCTGAAGCGGGAGGACCTGCTGCACACCGGTGCGCACAAGATCAATAACGCCCTCGGCCAGGCCCTGCTCGCCCTCCGACTCGGCAAAAAGCGCATCATCGCCGAAACCGGAGCCGGGCAGCATGGCGTCGCCACCGCGACCGTTTGCGCCCGCTTTGGCTTCGACTGCACCATTTACATGGGCAAGGTCGATATGGAGCGCCAAGCCTTGAACGTCGCCCGCATGCGGTTCCTCGGGGCCAAGGTCGTGGCCGTGACTGCTGGCCAAGCCACACTCAAAGAAGCCGTGAATGAGGCCATGCGCGACTGGGTCACGAACGTGGATACCACCCATTACATCCTCGGCTCCGCGCTTGGCTCCCACCCATTCCCCATGATGGTGCGGGATTTCCATCGGGTCATCGGCGTCGAAACGCGCGAGCAAATCCTGCTCCGCGAAAAAAGACTGCCGGACATGCTCGTCGCCTGTGTCGGTGGTGGCAGCAATGCCATGGGCCTGTTCCACCCTTTCCTCAACGATGAAGGCGTCCGCATGGTCGGCGTCGAAGCCGGTGGCGAGGGCATTTTCCCAGAGAAACACGCCGCGCGCTTCCAGGGCGGACGTCTCGGGGTACTTCAGGGCACCAAA
>JBIIUD010000373.1:0-4209 GCA_044340175.1 Verrucomicrobiaceae bacterium | reverse complement strand
AGCCCGCACCCACCACATCGGCATGATCGACGCGGTCACCGGCGCCGTCGTCTCCGGAAGCAACCCCGAGCATCCCAGCACCTTCAATGTCGTGCGCCGCTTCCCCGTCATGAAGCCGCCGCAGCGCCCGCTCCTCGGCAGCTTCGTGTTCGACTACGCGCAGTTTCACCAGAGTGAGACCTACGTCATCCCGCTCGAATACATCGTCCGCTTTGGCATCACCAGTGGCTCCTCCATTTTGCGCAAATACGAGTCCATGAGTGAAGCCGCCCGGCGCGCTTACGAGCAGGAACTCGGCATCGCCTCCGCCATGCAGCCGTGGACCCTCCTCAGCCCGCCCATCTTTGACCTCACCAGCAAATACGAGCCTGAAGATCGCAACGTCTCCAAACAGGAAGCTCTGCTCATGTCAGGCCTCAGCGGCCAACACTTCCTCGACACCATTAAAATGGCCCTGCTCGGGGGTTATGCCGTCAAAGACACCCTCGATCAAATCGGCCTCCTGCTCTGGGATCTCAAATGGGAGTTCGCGGTGGATCGGGAAAGCCTCATGTTTGTTGATACCATCGACGCCGATAGCTTCCGCGCCACCCGCTTCCTCGAAGTCGATGGTCACAAGCTCGTCATCCACTACAACAAACAGGCCATGCGTGACTACTACCGCATCATCCACCCCGAGTGGTATGCCGGTGTCAATGCCGCCAAGGTTGAAGCCAAGCGCACGGGCGAGCCGTTCAAACAGATCCTCAAAGCCGGCCAGCAAAATGGCCTGTACCCACACACCCCAGCCGTCGAGCCCGAGTTCCTCGCCCTGCAAGGTCGCAAGACCGACCTCATCCGCCGCCACCTTGTCGAACCTTCCGCAGCCGAAGACATCAGCGCCCAGCTCGAAGCCTGTGGCCACGAAGAAATCGCCTTTTACCGCTCCCACAATCGCCTAGAAGCCCTCATCAAAGTGAACGCCGTCTAGCCTTACTCACGCCGGATCGCATCCAAGAGCCTCCCTCTGACCGCGCCACGCACCGCCAGTGCGCAGACCAGCACACCAAACACCAACACCCCCGCCCAAAGGGCTCCCAGGAAAGCCCATGGCAGATCCTGCGCGCTTTGCCGCACATTCGGCCAGACCGCCACCACGGCGCACACGATCCCAAGCAAAAGTCCCGCTACCAGCAGCACCACGTGCTCCCCAAGCACCAGACCGCGCAGTGCCCCAGCACGAAAGCCCAGCGCTTGCATCAACCCCAGCTCACCGCGCCGCTCGAGCACATGGCGCGCCACCAGCACGCCCAGTCCTGCCGTTCCCAAAAGCACCCCCAAACCGCCCAAAACCGTGAAGATGCCGATGTAAGTATTTTGCACGCTCAAAAACGACTCCAAACGCGCCCGCGTCGTTTCCAAGGCTAGCCCGCGCTTCTCTAACTGCCGCGTTAGATGCGCACTCACCTCCCCACCTTTCTCAGCGGGCGCATCCACCAGGAAAAAGCGATACCCAGGCGCGTTCGGATACTTTGCCAAAAAGGCCGCTTCATCGATGATCACCTTGCCCTGCAGCACCGAACCTGCCAGCAGCCCCACGATCTCCACCTCAAAGGCCCGCCCTTGAGCATCCTCATAACTGAGCCGATCTCCCACCCCTTTGCCCAGTCCCCACATGGCCGTCGCTTGATCGGCTATGGCGGGAATAACACCGGCCTCCTTCTCGGCAGACAATCCCTTCCACCCAGCCTCGCCACCACTGGCAAAACCAAACGCTCCCCGCTCCGCTAGCGCGGTCGCACTCACCCCCGTCAACACCGGACGCTGTGCTCGATTCAAATTCAAACAGCTCGCGTCATCCCCTTCCAGCACCCGAAAAGGCACCACACTCACCTTCTGCATCAGCTCCTCATCCAGACCAAACGCCTCCATCCCCGCCTTCGCTGAAAGCGACTCATAAACCGGCAGCGACGACTCTCCGATCAGCGCAAAGCCACCCGTTCCCGTGTCCCTGCGCTCCGAATCCGCATTCGCACTCAAGCGGAAGGCATTGACCGCCGTCACCAAAAAGATCCCGCCCGACATCATCCCGATCACCGCCAAACTGCGCGTTGGCCTGCGCGACACACTGCGCAGGGCGACCTTTGTCAGAGTCACTCCCGCCGCCTCACCCACGCCACTCCCACGCCGCATCCAACCACGCATGACCAGCAACCCCGCCACCAGCAACAAAGTCCCCCCTCCAAAAAACAGGCCCGCCACGGCCTCGGCACTCTTCGCCTTGCCTCCCCCTATCAGCAAGCCCACTGCCGCCGCCAGACAAAGCAGCACCCACACCACTCCCACTTTTTTTCCCGAATCCATCACCGTCCCTCCGCCACCACCCGCCAGCAGTTCACGCGGTGGCGTCGCAAATACCTTCCGACTTGCCCACCCCAGCACCGCCAACACCACCAGCAGCGCGCCGACTCCTGCACCGAACATGGTGCCCGGCTGCGGCGCATAGACCAAAGGCAGCCCCTGAGCCGCCCCTGACCACACACTCGTCAGCCCATACAAAGCCAACCGCGTGTATCCCCCCCCCGCCACCACCCCGAGCACCACCCCTAACACCGCAATCCAACCCGCCTCTGCGATCAATGCCCTCCGAACTAACTTCGGCGTCCACCCAATCGCCATCAGCAGCCCCATCTGCCCCGCCCGTTGCTCCAAAGTGAACACAAACAGCAACGCCGCAAAGACCAGCGCTGCGGCAATCAGAAACAAGCTCAGGCCTACAAACAGCCCGCCAAAATCGACACTCCCCTTGGCTGCCGCCGTTGCGGAGCCACGGAAATCCCGAGGCACCAGCGCAATGTGTTCCAACTTTAACCCGGCTACCAGTTCCGCCGTCAACTGAGCCTCATCCTCGCCCTCATCGGGAAACCGAACCGAGGTCAGTTTGCCAAACCGATTGCCCCACACTTTCTGGCCTGCCGTCAGCGCAATAAAACCCTTCGGTGTGCTCCCATAATCGTCCCAGTATTTCTCGTCCTGATCCCGAATCGCTTTGTTGTCCATCGGGATGCCCGGGTCCCAATCCCGGCAGTTGTCCACATCCGAAACACCCGGAAATTCAGGCGTCCACGACTTGTTTAGCACCGGGCGCTCCATGGGTAAGATCCCCGCCACACGGAAACTCGCACTCTCATCCTTCAGCTCCCGCCCCAGCCCTACCACAAAGTACTTGAGCGCCACTTCATCCCCCACTTTCAGCTTTTGATCATCCGCCAGCCATTGCGAAATCACCACGCCCTCCGCCGCGCCGAAACGCGCCTTCAACACCGCCTGATCAACCGCTGCCACCATGGAGTACGGCGTCCCGCCTGTCGCTGAAGTAATGCCGTTCACCAAATACGTCAGCACTCCGTAACTGCCCGTCCGCTTCTTCAAATCCGTGGCCAGCACCTCATCCAAAAACACCCGATCTGTCACCACTTGCCACTCCTTCACATCCCCTTCCAAGCGCTGCAGTTTCAGGGCAAAATCCGCCAATCCCTTCTTGGCTTCCAGGACCGCCTGCAGCGCCTTGGAGTCAGCCTCTGCCGACAGCAGCGCATTGACCCGACCCTCCATCTCCACCTGCACCTGCAGATCCTCCAAATTCAAAAAAACCGATTCCGGAACCCGTTGAGACGCCGCTAATTGAAAAGCCCCAAAGTCATCCGCCGCCACCACCCGCGCCACCGTCCGCCGCAAACTCACCTCTTCATTGGTGCTGCCAGACAGCGGCGCATCCCGTGAAATCGCACTCGGACGCTCCAGCCGAACAATGATGGAGTCCCCCACCTTTGTCTCCAGTCTTCGGGACAAAGTCTCGTTGATGACCACCTCATTTTTCCCGATCTCCACCGCCGAACCCGATGGGCTCAACGGCCAAAACGCCGCATTCACTCCCAGCACCTGCACCGCGTTCACCCGCACCCCACCCGCCCCAGCACTGACGGCCCCATCGGCCAAGATCACCGGAGCCGCACCCACCGCCTCCGCCAGGCCTTGCGTGAACCATCGATCTCCCCCCACCACACCGGACGCCACTTTACCCAGACGCGCTTCCGCCACTTTGCGCAGACTGCCCCGAACCGAATCTCCCACCAGCAGCGACCCACTTAGCACCACCGCCGCCAAAAAGGCCCCAAAGCATAGCCCCAGGTGCCCCTTCCAATAATGCCTCAAACTTTGGCGAACAAA
>JBIIUD010000371.1:0-4224 GCA_044340175.1 Verrucomicrobiaceae bacterium | reverse complement strand
GCGGCTTCGTCGACAAATTGACGGCGGCCAAGCAACGGCTGTACACGGAGGGGATGCTGGAGGTGGTGAAGTCGGTGGCGCAGGAAACGCAGCTCAGTGAGGAGGGCATCAAGGAGCTGGAAAAGGGGGTGCCAGCAGCGGTGGTGGCGGCCATGCAGGGGTGGGATGAGAAAGCGCATGAGTGGCTAGCGCCGTTCGTGGGTCGGTCGGCCAATGCGATCCGGGAGATGGCGCGGTGGCCGGTGGATCAGATTGCGAAATCGTCCGGGGTCGAGGGCGTGCTGCCGCCGGATGACCAGCCGGTTTGGATGGCACATTTGAAGCAGCGACTGACACCGGAACAGTGGGACAAGTGGCAGGCCAAACTCACACGCAATACGCAGGAACTGCAGACGCGAACCGAGGAGCACGTGGCCTTTGCGGCGGACAATCAGAGGCCCATGATCGAGGGTGAGATGGACCTGATCGTGGCGGATATCTCCAACACCCTGGCGCTGCCAGAGGAGCGCGCCGTCGGGTTAAAGAAGCTGGCCGAGGATGCGGTGACGGCGACGCTTGAGGTATGGAAAAAAAAGGCGTTGGAGTCGCTGATGAAGATGGATCGGGAACGGCGGGAGTCGATCATCGGGAACGGCAATGGCGGGGGCCGGTTTTCGGATGAGGAGGTGGAGCCGAGGGATCAGTCGGTGTGGAAGGAGGGGCTGAGCTCCCTATTGACCGAGGCTGAAAGGAAGCGGGTGCAGGAGACCCAAGAGCGGCGTCATGAGCGGCGGCTGCTGGCCTCTCAGTGGGCGATTTTGCAGATCGTGGATGAACGCGTGGGACTGACTTTGGCGCAGCGGGAGGCGATGCTGCCAAAGCTGCGGCCGGTGGCGGAAAAGCTGATGGAGCAGATGCGGCGCTATTACAATCTGGACCCGTACTCGGTGGCAGCGGTGCTGCGTGTGAGCGAGCTGAAAGAGGTGAAGGCTGGGCTGGAGCCCGCGCAGCAGGCGGATCTGGAGCGGCTGCTGTCCAGCAGCAATCGCCCCGAGATGGGTGAGGAGCCGGGAGAACCTGCCAAGGAGCTGCCAGCGCCGGCATCGGAAGAGGAGTTGGAGGCTTTGCTTTCCTCCGAACTGACCAAGCGCTACCGGGTGCTGTGGGAGGAGAAGAAGGCGCAGATGAAAACGCATCTGGACGATCTGCAGCGGCAGGTGGGACTGCGTGAGGACCAGCGGCTGGCCCTGTCCTTGGCTTCTGTGGGGGCGGTGCAGGACAGTCTGCAAATGGTGCGGCAGCAGCTCGGTAGTTGGCTGCGGCAGTCGGTAGCGGGAGCGCCGATAGGGGCGGTACGGCAGCGGTTGATGAATTTGGGCACGGCGGGATTTGGCAATGAACTGGAGGCGCGTGAGGGGGAGCTTTGGCTGGAGGCGATCAACCGGGTGCTGGATGCGGGGCAGAAGCAGCGCTGGCAGGTGGCTCAGACGGCGCGGGAGACGGAGCTGAGGCAGACGCAACTGCTGCTGGTGATGAGTGAGCTGGATCAGCAACTGGCGCTGACGGCGGACCAGGTGGCTTTTTTTGAGACGCATCTGAAGCGTATCTTGATCGAGTATGCCGATGACCTGGATGATTACAACGGAGCTCGCCGCTGGCATCTGCATGCTTACAGCATGTTGACGCCGGTGATGGGGGTGCCAGAAGATGCCATGAAGAAGCAGCTCACTGCCGGGCAGATGGCGCTGTGGGAGGAGAAATCCGCCAGTCAGGTGCGGCACTACTGGGAGGGCGTGAAACGCAAGCATGAGGCCCGGGCAAAGGCTGAGGAAGCTGCCCCAAAAGAGCAGGAGGTGAAGTCATGAAGGCGCACTTTAGCGCGACTTTTTGTGGGTTAAGCCTTGGGCTGATGGCCGTTTTCGTGGGCTCGTCCATGGGACAGGAGCAGGGGCTGGAATTGGTTTGGCGCAATGGTGAGAAGCTGCCGGGGCGGGTCACGGGTGCCGGCGCAGGCACGCTGTCGTTTCAGCCGCAGCTTGCAGGACTGCCGGGGCTTTTTCCGGAGCCTGCGGAACTCCGGCTGGGGCGGTTGGAAGAGCTCCGGGTCATGGGGGAAGAGGCCGCTGCACGAACGGAAACGTTTTGGCTGAGACTGCGGGATGGGGGGCGTCTGCTAGTCGATGTGGTGGCGCTGGAAGACGGGTGGCTCAAGGTGAAAAGTGGTTTGCTAGGAGCTGAGGCAGAGATCCGGCTGGCGGACGTGGCGTCCCTGGAACGGGCGCGTGGTGATGGGGTGCTGTTTTTTGGGGAGGGTCCAGGGCTGAAATGGTCGGAAAGTCCACGGGTGGAGGAAGCCACGGAGGAGGGCCTAGGGGACCCTTTTGGGGCGCCACCTGCCGCCCCTGCGGCGTTGCGCGTCCGGCGGGTGAATCGCAGCCGCAATGTCAATGGCAGTGAGCCGGGCCAAGTGCTGCGGCTTTGGCAGCGTCTGCCCGAAGGCGGGCTGCGCACGGTGAGCTGGTCCAGTTCCCTGTCTGCTCCTTTGCCTGCGGAGGTGGCGGCGGCGCTACCCGAAAAGATGAAGCTGGATCTGCGCTTGCGGGCTGAAACTGCACCGCGCTTTTCTTTCAAACTGCTGACCAAGGGCGCGGAACTAAGGGTGGAGACCTGGGAAGATCGACTGGTGCTGCGGGAGGGCTCACGCTATCAAGCGGCGGCGCAGGCGCTGAAGGCGGACACCAAAGAGCTGCGGCTGTCCGTGCTCTGGGACTCCACCACGCATGAGGTGCGGCTGTTGTCCGGGGCGGGAGAGGAGATCGCTCAACTGCCCGCTGCCCCTGCTGGGGGCGCTGGCAAGAAAAAGGTGCAAGCGCAGGAGGCGAGTCGGGGTTCCGTCCCGGTCGAGATCCCGGGGGGGGTGGGCGTGGCCTTGGAAAATCTGGGTACGGATCTGACCCTGGAGGCGGTGAGCCTGATGCGTTGGGATGGCAGTCCGCCGCAAGCTGAACCGGTGGGGTCGCCCTTTGCCAGACGGCAGGACGGGCGTGTGGTGGCGGGACGGTGGGTGGCTTTGCAGGCGGGGGAATTGGTTTTTGAGGGGAGTGGAGAAGGTGGTGCCGTGCGGGTGCCGCTGGCGGAGATCCACCGGATCGAGCCGGGACCGGCCAAAGCGGTTGTCACGGACAGCGTGTCCAAGGCGTCGCCGCCAGCACCGGCGGGTGCGGCAGTGATGGCGGAGATTTTCTCCCGGGATGAGGAGTGGCTGCGGGGTGAATTTACCGGGATGCAGGCGCCGCCGGACGCGGCAGGTGGCGGCTGGCAGGTGCGGTTGAAGCAGGTTTGTTTCAGAGAGCCGTGCGGAGTGCTCTTGAACCCGCTGCGCAGTGTCGTGTGGCCGGGCGAGACGGCGGGTCAGGCGGAGGGTGCCAACGGCGCAGGTTTCACGGAGCGGCTGCAAGTGGGCACGGAGTGGGTGCGGGGCCGTGCGGTGGCGGCGGGGGAGGTGCTGCCGCGCTGGCTGTTCGATGGCGCGCTCGCAGCGGTGCCATTGAATCCCGCGCAGGTGTCGGTCATCGAGCGGGACCCGAAGGCGATGCCGCAGGCGCTGGAGCATTTGCCGGCGGGCATGGCTTTTCTAGCCCTGAAGCGGGGAGATCTGCTGCCGGCGCGGGTGGATGGGATGAGCCGTGAGGGCCTGGCTTTTGCGGCGCCTGGGGTTTTGCCGATCACGATGGCGCGGGCGGAGGCGCTGGGGGTGCTGATCCCTGGCAAACCGATCCTTACGGAGGGATTTTGGGACGCTGGCTGGAGGCAGTTGCGCGGTGCGGCGTCCCTCTTTGAGGGCGAGGTCCGCGAGGAAATACGGCTGAACCCCGGGCAGGCATGGGGACACCCTGCCATGATGGCGGGGGATGGTTTGGACTTTGTGCTCAAAGAGGCTGAGGCGGATGCAGGCATGAACGGGGTAGCCAGTCTGAGATTGACCCTGTTTACCCGCCAGTTGGAGACGAACGAGGCCAACCTGCGGCTGCTGGTGGCTTTTGTCGGGGAGGAAATTTATTGCGGAGACGAGACGGGTGACGGTCAAATGCGGCATCAAGGCCAGGCGGTGCGTGCGGGTGCGGAGGTGAATGTCCAGGTGCGAGCGCTGGTGGACCGCCTTTTGGTGCGTGTGAATGGCCATGAGGTGGTGAACATCCCCATCCCGGCGGAGGCGCGCCAGGGTTCGGGCTTGATCTTGGAACC
>JBIIUD010000372.1:0-4224 GCA_044340175.1 Verrucomicrobiaceae bacterium | reverse complement strand
GGATCGGAATGCCGAGGGCGACAAGAATGACCAGAAGAGAAGCGATGATGGAGCCTTTGTTTGAGCTCATCAGGGAGACCGAGGCCACGAAGAAGCCGATGAGGTAAGCGCCGCCATCCCCAAGAAAAATCTTGGCCGGAGGAAAGTTGAACTTCAGGAAACCCGCCAAAGCCCCCCCCATGACCAGGCAAACGAGCACGACATCCGGCTTGAGTGAGAAGTGGCCGACAAAGGCCAAGGTGAGGCAAAGAAACATGCCAAAACCAGTGGCCAGTCCGTCCATGCCATCGATGAGATTGATGATGTTCGGAATGGCGATGAGCCACAACATCGTGATGGGAAGGCTCCACCAGCCGAGCACTAGCTGTCCCTCACCAAAAGGATTGGTGAGCAGGTCGATGGATATGCCGAAGGAGTAGAGCACCAAAGCGGCACCGATCTGGCCAATGAGCTTCACCTTGGCACCTAACGGGCGCAGATCATCGAGAAAACCAACGCTGAACATCAAAGCGTTGGAGATGATGATCGGAAACCAAGCGATGAGAAAGTCCGGCAGTCGAATGGCCAGCAGGACGAAGCCGATGCAAAGCGTCGTGAAGACAGCGACGCCCCCCAGTCTGGAAATAGGCACCCCATGATGCTTTCTGTGATCATCTGGTTTGTCTTTGCCTACGGAACCGGGATGGCCGACGAGCAAATAGGTCGCACCTGCAGAGAGCAGCAGGGAGCAGAGAAAGAGGAGAAGAAGTGTCGAGTAATGCCACATGATGCTAAGACGCCTGAGCTTGAAGAAGCCATTGAGTGAACTGGGCCAGCCCTTGCTCCCGCCGCTGAACCGACCTTTGCAGGACTTCCCCAACAGAGGGCAGTGCTTGCGTGTCAGCCGCTGCCAAGCTGCCGATCCATTGAGCGATGGCGGTGGCATCGCCTGGGGCAAAGACACCGTTGTTTGTTGAGTCCGCACGCAAACTCGCCGCGATCTGCCCCGTGGCCGGTCCCACCCAGAGAATGGGGCGGCCTGTGAGTTGCAAGACCGCCAGTTTTGAAGGCCATAGCAGACCGAGCATGGACTCCTTTTGAGTCGCAATCAGAACGTCAGCCTGAAGCAAGCTCTCGAGTAACCCATCCTCAGGAGCATAGTTTTGCCACTGACACTGCTTGAGTCCCAAATGAGCCGCGTAAGCCCGAGCGTCATCGTAGCTGGGGCCGCCACCTTGGAAGACGAGTCGCCAGGGTTGATGAGCCGCTTCCAAAAGGCGTTGAGCTTCCAGCACGTCCCGAAACTCGTGGGCACGTCCAAGATTGCCCGAATAAAGCCAAGTGCGGGTTGTATCTGAGGCTGGACGGGTGGCTGGGGTGGGCATTAACGTTGGCGGCCAGGGCGGCTGAATTTTGACCTGACTCGGGCCAAGTCGTCCTTCGATCACTCGACGCATATCAGCATCGAGCGCCACAAGCAGGTCGCACTTGCGATACCCGAAAGTCATGGCCGAACCCACCCAGCGACTGGCCCTGCCGCTTGGAAGGGCTCCCAATTGAACAGCCACTTCTGGGTAAACATCCATGGCCCAATGGGCAAGGCGTGCGCGTTTGATCCGGGCGAGAAGGGCGGCGGTGAAGGGCAAGCCTGGCGGGTCGGAGAGACAGACGATCCAGTCACATGGGCCCGCCCGCAGGCCGGCCCAAAACATCCGCGCATGAGCAAGTCCATCTCTGATCAGCCGAGCAAGCCCACGTTTTTTTCCCTGACGGTAGCCGTCTTGTTTTCCAATGAAGAGAGGTTCCCAACCCGCGTCCGCAAAGGCCTCTGCCAGATCACCCAACAATCGGGCTGTGGGTGCCTGATCCGGAGGAACAAACTGGTTCAGCAACAACAGGCGCATGAATCGAAAGGATTGAGCTGAAGAAGGTGTGAAAGGGGCTCGGCTACTCATGATTGCCGCACTACTTGCGGGCACCTCTGATTTTCCAAACGTCACAGGCCATGCGCCAGGAATCCCGCAGCAGGTGCACTTTTCCGCCCGGCTCCTCATGCCAGTCGATCGGCACTTCGATGACCGCGGTGCCGTGATCCATGAGCGCGACCAAGAGATCCACATCAAAGGCAAAACCCGTAATGGTCAGCCGTGGCTGGATCGATTGAAACGCAGACCTGGGCACGAGCTTCAGGCCGCATTGACTGTCATAAATTGGTATGTGCAACAGCTCAGAGACCAGCGTCGCGAAGACACGGCCGAGCAGGTGACGCTTGAATTGGCGTTCCACTGAACGCCCCAGCATCTTCACTCGGGAAGCAAACAACGCTGCTGGTGGTGCCAGTGTCGCCGCCCGCGTCAGTTGAATCAAACGCGCCGTTTCAGCGGCAGAACAGGAGCCGTCGGCATCGACGAAGGCCAGCCAATCGCAGTCATCACCAGCCTTCGACCAGCCTTCATAGACGGCACCGCCTTTGCCGAGATTGGAGGGAAGTTCGAGGAGTGGCAACAGGCAGGAGTGGTGGGGGCGCAGCGTCTCGATGGACGCCCTCGTCTCTGCCGCCTCGTTGGCACCTGAGCCATCATCTACGACCAAGACAGAGACCCCGCCCAGGGCATCCATGACCGGGCACAGTTCTGCCAAAAAGCGCGGCAGTCGTCTGCTTTCGCGGTAACAGGGAATGACAAGCAGGGTTTTCAAAAAGGGGGTCACAGAGTCGCGGGAGCCTTAACCTTTGCCAGAGCAGGTCGGTTGAGGAAATAGTTACCGAGAACCAGCACATCCATGTCGGTTCGCAGGAAGCAGGCAATGGCTTCTTTGGGGAGCCTTACCACAGGTTCATTTTCATTGAGGGAAGTGTTTAAAATAATAGGAACGCCCGTCTTCTCATAAAAGCACGTGATCAAGGCGTGATAACGAGGATTGGTGGTTCTGGATACAGTTTGCAGACGGCCACTACCGTCCACGTGAGTGACCGATGGGATCAACGCATGCTTTTCGGCACGAATCGGAAAAACTTTCTCCATGTAGGGGGTGGGTTCGTTGATCTCAAACCATTCGCTGACATGCTCTTCAAGAATGCTGGGAGCGAAAGGGCGGAACTTTTCACGAAACTTGATCCTCAGATTGATGATGTCACGCATGTCAGTGCGGCGTGGGTCCGCGATGAGGGATCGATTCCCCAACGCACGTGCGCCAAACTCCATTTTGCCTTGGAACCAACCGACGATTTTTCCAGCCAGCATGGCTGCCACTGTTCTTTCGTACAAAGCGGGATCTTCCAGGAACTCGTAGTCGAGGTTGGCTTCCTGGATGGCGGTGAGACAATCGACATCACTGGATTCACAGCCCCAGTAAGCGTGATTTTGCACGAATGTCCGTGGTTGCTTCAGGGTTTTGTTCCAGACGTGGAATGCGGCGCCAAAACTGGTGCCATTGTCTGCGGCACCCGCAGGCACATAAACCTTTTCAAAGGGCGTTTCGCGGGTGATTTTGCCATTGGCAACTGAGTTCATCGCAACGCCACCGGTGAGGCAGACATTCGGGCAGTGGGTGCGTTCATGCAAACATCGAAGCAAATGAAGGACGATCTCCTCCGTCACGACTTGCAAGGACCTAGCAATGTTTTCATGACGCTTTGTCGTGGGTTCCCCCATTTGCCGCATCGGACCGAGTTCCTTCTCCAAGAGCTGGCTATGAAAAGGCTGTACGACGGGAGCCCCTTCGTTCCAACTCATTCGGATGCCTTGCTTGTGATGCGTGAAGTAGTCTAGGTTCAGCTCAAAGCCGTTGCCTTTGGGACGGATCAGCCGACGGAAAAAATCCACAAATTCCGGTTCTCCATAAGGGGCCAAGCCCATGACCTTGTATTCGTCTCCGTAGAAGGGGAATCCGAGATACAGGGTAACGGCACTGTACAGAAAGCCAATAGAATGGGGAAACCAAACCCGGTCGAGTTCTTGCCAATCAGTGCCCCTGCCCATGGCCGTTAGAGTGCTTGTGAAGTCACCCATGCCATCCACTGAAAGGACGGCAGACTCTTCAAAAGGGGAGATTAGAAAGCCAGCGGCAACGTGCGTCTGATGGTGCTCGATGCGGTGAATCTTTGCCCGCAGGTCTTTAAGCGGTCGATTCACAGCGGCAGCAAACTGTTCAGCAAGTCCCAGTGTTTTGCCCTGTCGCTTCAGTCGATCCAAGATGGCTCGGGCAGAAGGTCGATGGCTTGCGACAAAACCAAGACGTCGAACG
>JBIIUD010000370.1:0-4236 GCA_044340175.1 Verrucomicrobiaceae bacterium | reverse complement strand
GCTGCATCTAACCTGGATTATTCATCATATCCTCAGCACAAAACTCCTCCAACAGAGAACCGAGAACCGAGAACCGAGAACCGAGAACAGAGAACAGAGAACAAAGACCACCCGTATGAACGACCCTCACCCAGTCAAAAAAATGTCCATCATTGTCAGCCGCGGCTCCTTGGACGGAATCTATCCAGCGCTGATCATGGCCAATGGCGCACGCATGGAAGGCATTGAGGCATCCCTCTTCTTCACCTTCTTCGGCCTCAACGCTCTGGCGAACAAAACGCTCGATAGCCTGAAGGTCGCCACCGTCGGGAATTCCGCCTTGAATATGGCCATGCCAATGTTAGGCATGCCCATGACGATGCCCTTCCCCACTTGGATGGGAGCTATCCCTGGTGTCTCCGCCTTTGCGACTCATCTCATGAACAAGGAAATGGAGAAACTCGACATTCCGCCCGTGCGCGAGTTCCTCGAGTTGATCTCAGATTCAGGCGGCAAGATCTTTGCGTGTAAGTTAGCCATGGACATGTTCAAACTCCAGAAGGAAGACCTCATGGACCGCGTCGATGGGGTGCTAACCGTTGGCGATTTCTACAATGAGTCAGCCGGCACCGGAACACACATCCTCTTCACCTAGATTCCATTTATGCCTGTACTCAGCAACGATGTCGACCGCTGCGAGGTGATCAACCTCGCCCTGGAACCCGAGGGCCGCGGCCCTTACTTGGTCCGTCAAGAAGGCTATCTGCCGGGTTCTACCGACTTCACCCCACAGCGTTTTCTTCTGCAAAAAGACGGACGCTGGTTGCTCAACCTTGCCTTCATCATGCTGCCGGAAGTGGAGCAGCAAGCTCAACTTTTTCATTCTCTGAAAGACGTGCTCACTCTGCTCAACGAGCTCGCCAACCAACCCGTCCAAGCGGAAGCAACATTGCCAGAGGGCGTCAGTTCAGAAGTCATCCTGAGTCGCTTCGAACACTGCACTAACCGTCTCTTTGTCTCTGCGTGTCGGGATGCCTGAAGCCAAGGCTACCAAGCGCCCCCAACTACGGGTTTATTTTTCGGTAGGGCTTCATTCAGGCTAGGGAACGGTCAGAGCGAGACCCATCATCGCTCCTTGGCGGCGCGTTCCGACCTCCCGAGCAATTGCATCCCAAAGCCTACGCCTTGATTCAAGGGATTCCAATGCAGCCGACAGGGCCTCGGCTTCTCGAACGGCGTCGCCTCCGCACAGCAGATCCACCATTTGCCGCCCCATCTCACCGTGCTCATCACCGTCCAATTCGATGTGCCGATCCAAGTAGTAGCGCAAGGTGTCAAGACGCCCTGGGAACTGTCGCTCCAGCCCATGCACCAACTGTGTGAACATCTCTGGTATCAAATCCTCACGCCCATAGGTGAACGCGGCCGCAATCTCATGGGGTTGTCCTCTTTCAATGACTTCAAACGTGCTACGAACAAAAGCAGTCACTGCCTCCGCCACACCAACCTGCCTTAGCGCCCCTGTTACGGACTCACCCGCCTCGAGCTCGCGCATAAAACGCTCCACCAGCTCCGTCTCCGCGCCGACCTCCTTCATGGCCTGCAGGTAAAGCTCAAAATGACTGGCCGCTTCTCCATTCGGCAGCACATCACTCTCTTCAGCCAGCACAATCTCATTCACCAACCGCCTCACTCGGCCGTCCCCCCGCGGACACCACGGCACACCTGTGCAGGTGAGACGCACTTGCAGTGCTTTTAAGAGCGACATGAAATCCCAGACAGCAAAAACATGGTGCTGCATGAACACCGCCAAATCCTCGACTGTCCGCAAGTCGTCGTAAAGGGGATGCTGAAGCAATTTCTCACGTTCGCTCCTGAGGCTTGCTGTCAATTGCTTCTGAAAATCGGATTTGGGTGCTGCGTTTTGCTCCATACGTTCAATTTACGCCTCTGCTCAGCCCTCAGAGCCTTATAAGAGAGCATGAGTTCGTTGCTTGCGGAGGGCGGGTTGACTTTTGGATGAGGGCTTCTAGCAGCTCAGTTTTAATGGTCCAGAGGCCGGATTTTCGAGAATCGGTCCAAGCGGGGAGGTGCCCGAAGGGAAGTCCCTGTCTGCATCATTGCGCTGGGTTCCCGCAAAACCCGCCACCTCAACAGCCCAGAAAAAATCAGGCCGTCATGCAGGCTGACCTAGCTGAGGTGGTCTTTTGAGTGTACTTTGCCCTCTTCCACACCCCATTCAATTATGGCCTCCCCCCAGTTCCTCATCGTTCTTGCCCTGACTGTCAGCGCCCCGCTTTGCGCCCAACTTTCCCCACCTCCACTACCTGCGGCAGACACCACCCAATACTTGGATCCCGCCGCCCCCAAAGCTTCTCCCTCGAACCTGGCGACTTCCAAGACCGATCCCTCGGGTTTTGAATCTCCTGGGCCTGTCACCACAGGTGACTACCTGCCCTCACGACTGCTCTCCAGCCCTCTGCACCAAGTCGAACCGTCCGCTTACAGCGATGGCTTGCATTTGACCTATCGTCTGCGCGGCCCACAAGGCACGGAGACGGTTTTTGGCACGCTACCCCTAGTCAACCGCATCCGCGAGATCCACGCCGTTGCCTACCTCGATCAACTCAATAAGACCGAAGAATTTGGCAAAGCCCTCGTCAAAGCTGGGGAAGACAAGCTGAACAGCGTGTCCGACGCCATCAAAGACCCCGTCGGAACCGTCAAACGCCTGCCTGCAGGAGCCTCGCGTTTCTTCGGCCGCATCTCCGATGCCATTCAAAAAACCGAACCTGGAGAGGCCAATGCTCGCAGCACCGCCGCTAACCTTCTCGGCATCAGTAAGAACAAGGCCAAACTCGCCATGGATCAAGGCGTCAGCCCCTACAGCACGGATCCCACTCTGCAAGCCAGCCTGACCTCTGCCGCCCGTGCCATGGCTGGAGGGGCTCTCCTGGTAAACGTCGCCGGCATGGCTGTGGATGGCGGAGCAGGCGCCGCGCTCTCTGTCATTGGCATCAATCAAACCTTGCAACGCACCCTGATTGAATCCACGCCCGACGAACTTCAAAAGGTCAATCGAGACACCCTCATCTCTCTCGGTGTGGCACCTGCCACCGCGGATCGCTTTCTCCTTAACCCCTGGTTTTCACCTTGGCACGCCACCATCCTCACGCGCCACCTGAATGAAATCGGCCATAATCCCACCTTTCTCATCCAGCAGGCCAGCGAGTCTGCCAGTGAGCAAGACACCCTCTACTTCCTCCAGGTCACCCGCCTCTATCACAAACGCCACACCGAGTTTCGGCCCCTCACCGCCTTTCGTCTGGAGTCTGGTCTGCTCTGCGCCCTCGACACTCAAGGTACTCTCATCGTCGCCATCTCCGCCGACCGCCTTTCCTGGACCGCTCAGGTGCGTCAGCGCGCGGATGAATTTACCGCTCTTCTCTCACCCGACGGCCCCATTCGCTCCCTTACCCTCATCAATGACGGCGCCATTTCTTCACTCGCCTCCGAGCAGCTCGCCCTTCGCAATATCCCCAGCGCAGCCTACCTGCTAGGCCCCTTTGAGTAAGGACCGGCGCAGACAGCCGCCGCCCCAGCAATGGTCCGCTTCTTCAGACCTCAAGGATCACTCACCTGAAACCCATCAGGCACCGTACCCACGAAAAAAACATCCCGGTCCGGCCGCGAGCCGGGCGCATGGATATCCAACATCACCAGCGCTTCTTCTTGGGTGATGAAGGCATGCGTCGTGCCCGGCGGCAACCTGAGGAAGTCACCCACCGCCAGAGCCCGCGCCACACCATTCAGCACGGCCGTTCCACTGCCTGAGAGCACATAATAAAACTCCTCCGCCACCTTGTGAAAACTCACACTGGTCGTCTGATGAGGCTCGATCCGCACCCGGTAAGCCGTTCCCGCGACTTCCTCCTCCGGCAAAATGAGGCTCTCGATCTCATAAGGACCAAGCTTCTGTTTGGGTGTGGCGGGGTCGCCCAAGCGGCGGTGCAGAATCGTCATGGAGGCAGGAGGTAGGTCAAAGAGATGAGTAATCTAACACATCCGCGCAAGGCCAAGCCAAATGAATTGCGCCCACAAGAAATACACCCTCTCACTTTAGGGCTGAGGCGTTTGACCCGCATCGTTCGCATCAGTCGCTTCCGCTCTCAATCGGCCCAAGCCCCGCCTCCAATCCGCTCATCGCCTCGGCAATCACCCTTTGCGAGTAGCCCTCCGCAACAAGCCGACGACGGG
>JBIIUD010000368.1:0-4244 GCA_044340175.1 Verrucomicrobiaceae bacterium | reverse complement strand
GGTAGCGCACGGAGACGAAGGATGGCGGATGCCTGATCAGGTTTCAGCAGCAGTCATGCCAAAGCGGACTCGCCTCTGGGTTGACAGAGGCGGCAGGGAGGAGAGCGTCGAAAACCGGGTTCAGCGCACCGGGCCTTCTTTGGAGGCGATGTAGGCTTTGGCTTCGGCAGGTGAGATAAAGCCGTCACCATTTTTGTCCGCCTCGTCCATGATGTCACCCCAGCCTTTGTTGGTGCGGCCCCAGGCGAGAGCTTCTTCGAGGGAGACAAAGCCGTCTTTGTTGGTATCCCGCTTGTTGAAAAGTGCGCGCTGGGTGGCGTCATTGTCTGGCCACCACTCGGTCGGGGTGAGCTTGCCGTCCTTGTTGGTGTCACGGGCGTCGAAGACATTGTGCACCACGAAGTCGCTGACTTCCTCGCGGCTGAGTTTGCCGTCCTTATTGGTGTCAGCCTTGGCAAAGCGGGCCTCAAAGGAGTCGTCGGCAGGCGGGGTGGTCTGGCAGGCGTTGAGCAGGAGAGCGGCGGAGAGGAGGAGGGCTGAACGTTGCATGAGGCAGAAAAAACGGAGGTTAGACTGAAGGGAACGCTCCAGCCTAGGGGAGAGCGGACAGAATTCAAGGCGGAGTTCAAACCGTCATGGGAGGGCTTTGTCCTGAATGGAATGGAATGAAATGGAAGGCGCTGGTTGGGTCTGCAAACCGGAAGGGGCGGTGAGGCGAGGCGTGCTGGATGAGCTGATTCACAGCGCAATCACGCGTCGTTTGGTCGGGATGGAGAGTGAGGCCGGCGTGAAAGTCGGAATGGCGGTTGCGCGACAGGCTGAGGTGAGGGAGTTTGGGCGCCCATTCGAGAGATGAACAAACTTGACGAAATCGTTGCCTACAAACGCCGTGAAATTGAACGGATTCTGCCGCTCACCGACAAACTGCGCGCGGCAGCCGCAGCTCGAAATGACTTCCGCCGTTTTGGCGAGTCACTGCTGCTGGACCCGGGTCGTCTGGGAATGATTGCTGAGGTGAAGCGCGCGTCCCCCTCCGCCGGCACCATCTCGCCTGACTTTGATTACCTCACCATCGCCCGCACCTATGAAAAGGCGGGCGCCAGCGCCATCTCGGTGCTGACAGATGAGAAGTATTTTCAGGGTCGCCTGGACTACATGACGAACATTCGTCAGGAGGTGGATATCCCCGTGCTGCGGAAGGATTTCATCATCCATGAAGTGCAGATTTTCGAAGCCGTTGTGGCCGGTGCGGATGCGATCCTGCTCATCGTCGCTGCCCTGGATCAGGAGACGCTGGTCCGGCTGCTGGACACGGCGCACGCTTACCAGTTGGATGTCCTGGTGGAGGTGCATGATTTGGAGGAACTGGACCGCGCGCTCGACTCAGAGGCACGCATCATCGGGGTGAACAACCGGAACTTGAAAAGCTTCACCGTGGACCTTGCCACCACGGAGCGGCTGGCGGAGGAAGTGCCGCCAGATGTGATCCTGGTCTCCGAAAGCGGAATCAAGACCCCGGCAGAGGCCGAAAGACTGGCCGCCGCAGGTGCGGATGCGCTGCTGGTAGGGGAGACGCTCATGCGCAGCCCGAACCTGCTCGTGGATCTGCCCGCGCTGCGCTGCCTGAAGCCGCTGGACCCCGTGCGGATGTGAGTGCGTGCGCAGCGTCACCGAATCAATCGGCATCAGACTTCGTGGTTTCCAGCAGATTTCTAATTTGGCATCATCTTTTGGCCTCCCTGAGCTGATTCGTCGAGGAAGGGCAGATCGACTGTTTCAACCCGTTGGGGTAAGCAAATCAAATGGGCTTTTCACGCCTGTCGCACCTATACCCCGCGCCACGTGCGTGTAGATCTGGGTGGTGCGCACATCGGCGTGGCCAAGAAGTTCTTGGAGCGTTCGGATGTCCTTTCCGGACTCCAGTAGGTGGGTTGCAGCCGAGCGGCGGCGGTAGCCGCGAGACAGACTGAGCGCAGCGAAGCCCTAGAGCAAAGCGGCAGGGTGCAGGAGCCGGAGGAGGCTCCTGCATCAACGGCGTGACGGAAGGCATGGGAAGTCACCCGTTTGGCAATGTCTGCCGATTGCACCGCACGGCGGAGCGCATTGCTGTAACAGCCGGGATGGATGTGATGACGCCTGACGATGCCGGATTCAGGGTCGCGCGAGACCTCAGGTGCGGGAAAAATCCAAAACCACTCCCAACGGGTTCCTGCGGCGGAGAATTTTCTGGCCAGCGAACCCGGCAGCGCGACGCCGGGCAGAGAGGCCGAGCGATCCGCCTCAAACAAGGTGCGTGCAGCGCCCAGGTGGGAACGAAGTTTTTCGACCAGTTGCTCAGGTAGAACGGTCACCCGGTCCAGGTCGCCCTTGCCTTGGCGGATGGTGATTTGCCGACGTTCCAAGTCCACATCTTTGACCCGCAATTGCGCCAACTCCTTCAGGCGCAGACCGCCGCGATACTGGATTTCCGCCATCAGCCGATAGGGTTCCTCCAAGCGTTTGAGAATGGCTAGGATTTCCTGAAAATTCACCACCACAGGCACCCTGGGTGCCGTTTTGCGCAACCGCACTTGCAGGTCCACCTCCGCCTGCCCGCAAACCTCCTTAAAGAAGAAAGCGAGGGCGTTGAGCGCTTGTTTCTGAGTGCTGAAACTTTGTTTCTCGACGGTTACCAGATGGCCGAGGAAGTCCCTGGCATGCTCTGGTTGGAGCATGGAGCGGGCATCGCCGAGTGAGCGGGCGTAACGGACCGCCCAGCGCCCGTAGGTCTCCCGGGTGCGGAGCGCCAAGCCGCGGCGGCCACCTGCACGGTCCACCGCCTGATAAACGCGTTCCTCAAGGGAGCGGACCTCCATGCCGCAAGCCTGGGCATGGCGCAGCCATTCCAAATACCAGCCGAGGGCCTCTTTCCATTGGTCCAACTGCCAGTCTTGGCGGGGCTTGGATTTGACCTGATGAATCCAGAAGGCTCGGGCAGCCTCCCGTCCAGGTTCCAACATTTGAGCGATGCGCCAGTCCTCAAACCAGGAGAGGACCATTTCGAAGCCAGGGCGGCGGGATTCGGGAACGTTGCGGGCCATTTTGAGGTCCACGCGCCAGGATGGAGAAGCAGAATGAGTGCTCATAAGACCACTGTTCATAAGGTCGCATTCCGAGTAAGCAAAAAATAGGCAATTCGGTTCTTCCGATTTTCAAGAGAGGTAAATGATCCCGATAGGAGAGCGCTAAATATCGATTGGGCACTGCATACTCATTTTCAGGCGAATTAAATAAATAAGTTTACTTAGAGGAAAAGCATTAAACCTTGACGCGATAAAGCTTTGGAAGCATCCTCGTCCACGTAAATCCGATGAAAATATCACGCGAAACCGATATTGAATCACACTAATTACACTGTTCTGCAAAATAGACACGACCGAAGTGAAGATGCTCCTCAGAACTCTGCCAACACTTGCTCTCGTCGTCGTTTCGCTCACGACTTGCGAAAGCAACAACGAAAAAGTTCGAAAGAAAGTTAAAGCACTGGTTGTTTCAGTTACACCAAAGACAATTCTTGCAGCCATCAATGAGCTTGATCAGAAAGCTCCAGAACAAGAAGGAACGTTAATGCCTTTGGAGATTTTGCCCGCTTCACTTTCGGCATTTGCTCCGATAGAGGTTCAATACCGCTATAAGGGTTCATACTTGATTGTAACCGATAGATGGGTGCAGCACAGAACAGGTTTATTTGTCGCAGCACTAGACGAAATAGTCCCAGAATCATCCGAATACTTTACTTACGAGAAGTTGGGAGACCGGTTATATTTCTACCAAGACTGATCCTCGCTAAACAAGATGCAGAACAAGCCGCGTCGTGACAACCCCTACCAGCCGCGCTGTTTCGATGATGCCCCGTAATTACAATCCTCACCCCGTGATCGACGCGCGCCCTCGCTGGTAGGGGTGCACGCGCTCATCGTTCGCCCAAGCAAAAATAAGATAGCGGATAAAATAAGTTGACGCGTGGGCGGACTCGGTGGAAGATTTTTTCCTGATGAAGACCAAGACGAAGATGCGCGCGATGGAGGATGATTCGGTGGAGGGCAATGACCCTTTGGGGGTGGTGCGGGCTTTGACGGGGCCTTATGTCGGCATGGGGCGGCGGTCAAAGTGGCGGCGGCGGATTAAGGAGTTGCCTTCGAAGCCCTCGACGTGTTTCCATTTGATGTCGCGCATTTGCGATGGGCTGCCGTTCCTTGATGAGA
>JBIIUD010000369.1:0-4244 GCA_044340175.1 Verrucomicrobiaceae bacterium | reverse complement strand
GACGAGGGCTGACTGGGCAAAGGTGAATGGAACAGGCGTTGTGGTGAATGCGGGTGGCGGAGGGCGCATGGATCAAGAGGAAATCACCACCTGGCAGAAGGTGCTGTCCAGGGGTGGGCTGGGCATTTATGTCGTTGATGGTCCTGGAGCGGAGTCCGAGCTGAAGGCCCTAACGGGTGGAATGACGTGGACGGTGAAAAAGGCAGAACGTCAAAGCCAAGAGAGTTATGCCATGATGGGGGAACTGGATGCGAAGGATGAGCTGCTTACCCCCTTTGCAGATGCGCGGTTGCGTGATTTCACCAAAGTGCGATTCTGGAATCACCGGGTGGTGACGGTAGCGGCGGACGAAGGTGTTAAGGTTTTGGGCAAGTTTGATAATGGCGACCCAGCGCTGATTGCGGTGAGGAGAGGGCAAGGAACGCTGCTGATACTGACCTCAGGGTGGCACCCAGCCGACAGTCAATTGGCTCTATCCACCAAGTTCGTGCCGCTTTGGTTTGGTTGGTTGGCGGCAGTGGGCTACGCCTATGAGGAAGCGGCTGCGTTGGTGCCCGGGCAGGCGCTGCCTTGGTTATTGAAGGCGGATGGTCAGGTGACTGATCCGAAGGGTGAGACGACCGTCCTAAAGGCGGGGGAACGGTTCATCCCAAAACAACCGGGAGTCTATCGGGTCAGTCAAAGCGGTGAAGACGCGGAATCCCGCTGGTTTGCCGTGCAGTTGTCGGCAGAAGAAGGCCGGGTGGCGGTGCTTCCGGAAGAGAGGCTCAAGGAATTGGGGGTGAGTTTGGCAGAAGTCGATGGGGAGAAAGTGGGCGCTGAGGCGATGTCTGAGGAGTTGCGCCAGAGGCTGGATGGTCTGGACACCGAAGCCAAGCAGCGCCTCTGGTTATGGTTTCTGCTAGGTGTGCTGGGACTGGTGGTTGCGGAGTCCCTGCTCAGCGTCCGCCGGCGCAGAGAAAGCATCACTGCTTAGAGCGGTGCAACCCGAACTCCGAAGTTGGAGGCACCTGATAGGCTTGAGCCACCAAGCCTCTGCGCCTGAGCCGCTGCAAATCGCGGATTCCGGGTAGAACGGTTGCATTCGGTTGCAAGGAGGCGTGGGGTGTGAATAGTGCGAGGGCTGGGTAGTTCTGGCTCTATCTTATTATGATTGTGAGTTTTGTTTGGATTGTGGTGGCGCTTGTTCTTTTAACGATGGGTGCGGAGTGGCTCGTGCGGGGGAGTTCGTCTTTGGCACTTCGGTTGGGAGTGACCCCGCTGATGGTTGGGCTTACAGTCGTGGCGTTTGGGACGAGCTCACCCGAACTGGTGGTTAGTTTCAAGGCGGCGGTGGATGGTCTTGGCGATGTGGCATTGGGGAATGTGGTGGGGTCTAATATTTTCAACTTGGGTATCATCTTGGGGCTGGCCGCACTGATTTGCCCGATTGCCATCAAGAGTCAGATCATTAAAATTGATGGGCCAATCATGATCGGAACGGCCTTGCTGGTGCTGATGGTGATGAGAGATGGCGTGGTAACGCGTGTGGAAGGGGCTGCTCTGTTCATGGGCATCTTAGGTTACACCGTTATGAACTATATGCTGTCCAGGAGGGAATCCGCATTGGAAGTGAAGGAGGAATATGATGAAGGGGTTCCTGCAAAGACGAAGGCTTGGTGGTTGGATGTGCTGTGGATTACGGGTGGGTTGGTCGTGCTTGTGCTAGGGTCCCGTTTGCTGGTCGAGCACTGTTTGATCGTGGCGCGGGGCTTTGCGGTGAGTGAGGCCGTGATCAGTTTAACGATCATCGCTGCTGGCACCAGCATGCCTGAGTTGGCGACATCGGTCGTGGCCGCCCTTAGGAAGCAGCCGGACATTGCGATTGGAAACGTCGTGGGGTCGAACATTTTTAACGTGCTGGGCATCTTGGGGCTGTCCTCACTGGTGCAGCCATTGCATTCACAGGGCATTCGTGATGCTGACTTGTACTGGATGGTGGGGCTTTCTGTCCTGCTGCTGCCGCTTATGGCGCGAGGATTAAAACTGCGTAGGATCGATGGGGCGCTACTCCTGTCGGGTTACGGAGTGTATCTCTGGTTGCTGTGGCCCAAATGATCCCAGCCTGTTCATGGCCTTGGCATCTTGGGAGTGCAACTAGAGCATTTTAAAAAACTGTAACCGCATCTTTGGGGCGGCGGAGGCGGATTTGGTCGGTCGTCAGCTTGGGACGTATGTCCTTATGTGCCCCTGCGCAGGCAACGGCCCACCTCCACCTCCGGCGCTTCCCAATCCACGGCCACATTCTTTTAAAAAAAGCTCTAGGACTGGGATCTCTGGGGCGGTGTCGGCAAAACTGGCCTTGGTTTGTAGAGCTGGCGGAGAAAATGCCATTGGCGATTCAAGAGGCTTTTAATGTCGTCCAAGGCGATGTACATGAGGGGCACGAGGAAGAGAGTGATAACGGTGGCGAAGAGGGAGCCGTAGCCCATGGCAACAGAGACGGGGGTGAGGAATTGAGCATGGGTGCTTTGGGCGCCTGTGCTGAAAAAGAAGGGGGCCATCTGCGCTAGCCAGGTGCCACTGAAGATTAGGGGGACGAGGCCGAAAAAGGTCGTGATCTGGGTGAGGAAGATGGCTCGGAAACGGCGTACACCGCCCTGTTGCACTGCTTGGCGGAGGGGGACGCCTTCGGCTTTTAGAGTGTTGATTTCATCGACCAAAACGAGCGTATCATTGACGACGACACCACAGACCCCGAGGATGCCGAAGAAGGACATGATGCTGAGAGGTAAGCCGTGGAAGAGGTGACCTAATACTGCACCGACAATGGCGAAAGGGAGGACGAGAAGGACGATAAATGGCTGTGTGTAGCTGCGGAAGGGGATGGCCATGAGGGCATACATTCCGCCGAGGACAATCAGGAGGGAAATGAGGATTTGGGTGCTGCTTTCTTGCTGTTGGCGGGCCTCCCCTTCAAAGCTCCAACGGATGTGGCTGTGGGTAGAGAGTAAGGTGTCAAGGTAGGCTTTGAGTTCGAGCCGGAGGGCATCAATATCTGTGCTGCCTTTGTCGGCGTCTGCGGTGATGTTGAGGGCGCGGCGACCATCCACGCGCTTGATGCTGGTGAAAGATTTGACAACGCTTGCTTCAGCGACGCTTCCGAGAGGCATGCTAAGGCCGTCGCTTGTGCGGATGCGCAAGGTGTCCATGGTGGCGAGGTTCTTACGCTCGTCTTTGGCTAGGCGGAGAATGACTTTGAGTTCATTGGATCCGCGCTGGATGCGTTGGACCTCGTTGCCGTAAAAGGATTGTCGGATTTGGCGAGCGAGGTCGTTAACAGTGACACCGAACTGGTTGGCTTCGGGTTTGAGTCGGAGTTGGATTTCGCTACGTCCGGAATCAAGCGAGTCATTGATGTCAAAAAGGCCGGGGTAAGTGCCTAGGCGCGTTTTGATCTGCTCGGAGAGGGCGAGAAGTTCTTTGGGGTCTGTTCCAGTGAGTTGAATGTCGATGGGGTCACCGCTACGAATGATCTCGGCGCGGAAGGTGATCTCCTCTGCGCCAACAATGGGGCCAATGCGCTCACGCCATTCGTTGGAGATGGCGACGGTGTTAACGTCCAGGCTGCGCTCCTCAGGACCATAGGTTTCCATGATAACGCCGCCAATGTGGGTGCCGGTGGAGTTACGAATGGATCGACCACTGGACATGGTGGTGCCGGTGGAGGCGACGATGTGTTTGATGACGCTTTGACCATCTGGACCGACGTATTTGCGTTGGAGATCCAGGGCGATTTGGTAAATGCGTTCAATGTGGGTATCTGTGATCTCGTAAGGGGTGCCGTCGAGCATGCTGAGGCGGCAGTCGATGCGCTCGCTGGGGACTCGTGGAAAGTAGGCGGTCTGGATGCGACCGCCTGCGTAAAGGCCGACGAGGATGAGCAGACTTCCGAAGAGGAGAGCCAGAAGGGAATAGCAGTGACGTGCGCTGAAGCGGATGGCGGGGCGGTAGAGCGTGTCGATGAGCCACTGGAGTCCGCGTCCGGTGGCACGGTGGACTGGGGCGAGCATGTCGCCAGCACGGCCCAGAAAGGGGTGGGCAAGGTGGCTTGGGAGGATGAGCTTCGTCTCAACCAGCGCGATGAGCATGACGGTGATGAAGATTAGGGCGATGGGTTTGAACATGCTGCCCCAGTCAGACGAATCCAAAGCCATCGGTAGGAAGGCAACGACGGTGGTAAGAACTCCGAAGGTGATAGGTAC
>JBIIUD010000367.1:0-4245 GCA_044340175.1 Verrucomicrobiaceae bacterium | reverse complement strand
GAGACTCGACAGTGGCGCTTGAGTCACGACCGGAGTCGGCACAGGCACATAATCGACATTCACCACGGCCGTTTGCCCGGCAATCACATTGACCGTTTGATCGGCCACTGGGAAAAAGCCCGGCAAGGACTTGAAACTGAGCGAACGTTGACCCACAGACACATTGCTCACCACAGCCCCACTGTCACGCTCCACTCCCCCGTCCAAGCGCCAGCGCGCGCCTGCACTCAAGGCCGCAGCAGGCCCGAGCACCACTTGCACTCGACCCACTCCCACATAGCCCAGGTCTTGCAGCAAGGTCACCTCCAAGGGATTGATCTCCACCCGCTGGTTCCTCGGCGTCAAAGGCCGCATGACCAGACCTGCGTCTTGAAAGGTCATTCCATCCGGCCAATGACCGCCTGTCCCCATCTGCGGCTGACTCCCAAACAATGCAACGGTTCGTTGCCCTGAAAACTGACCTCCAAGAGAGAGTCGATTGAAGGCCGCCGATCCCGTATTGAACCCCAACAGATGCCCAATCTCATGCATCGCAATCGTGTAAAAATCATATTGCCCCGCAAAGTCCTCCTTCGTCGCCGTGTCGGTGTCGAAATACCACGCCACATCGGAATCAAAAGCCACCGCCCCGCCAAAGCTGGCAAATCGCGTGCCCGTATTCCGCACGGCGATGGCGTTTACCCAGGTTGACGAGCCTGATACTGTCCAGGCGTACTCCGCATAGCCGAGAAAGCCCCCATAAACATTAGGCCGCGCCCCCACGTAAATAACGATCTTGTTCGCCGGTAGCGGCTTATTCACCAGACTGGTGTTGTTGGCTCCAAAATCCGCCACAGTATCTGGGCGATTGAACTTCAAAGTCCAAGTGTTGCCGCCCGTGCCGAGCGGGATCGCCGGCGTCTCGACCCCCACCAATTTCGACTCCCAAGCGGCACCGGCCGCCTCCAGGACTTGTCTGCGCGTCTGATCTGCAAAAAAACCTGTGCCGTCATACGAGTAATCAAACTCAATCTCCAAAGCAGCCAACGGCCCCGAAAAGCCGAGGACCGCACACAGCAACGGACGCCAAAAAGAAGCTCTCATGAAGTCAAATCCCGATCAATCAGGGAGCGCTTTACAACATCACCCTCATTCAATATGGAAAATATATCTCTCTTAACCCCTTCAAGCAACTCCCATCTACCGTCCCACCCCGCCACCGCCCCGACCCTTTTCCTTCAAACTCAAAAGAACAGCAGGGTTGCGCTCGCCGCTGATCCCGTTATCCTCACGCCCTTTCCCAAACCCCTCCTGATTTTTCACAGTGGCCAAAAAAGCTTCCAAGTCCAAGAACAGCGGTGCCTCCGACAAACCCATCTTTGAAGACACCGCTCCCGTCGAGATCCGCCCGATCGATGACCTCTACGGGGACTGGTTCCTCGAGTATGCGTCCTACGTCATCCTCGAGCGCGCCGTGCCTCACATCTACGACGGCCTGAAGCCCGTGCAGCGCCGCATCCTGCACTCCATGGACGAACTGGAGGATGGTCGCTACAACAAGGTCGCCAACGTTGTCGGTAACACCATGAAGTATCACCCCCATGGTGACGCCTCGATCGGGGACGCCATGGTTCAGCTCGGGCAAAAAGAGCTGCTCATCGATACCCAAGGCAACTGGGGCAACATCCTCACCGGCGACAATGCCGCCGCCCCCCGTTACATCGAGGCCCGTCTCTCCAAATTTGCGCTCGACGTCGCCTTCTCCCCCAAGGTCACCCACTGGGCCGCCTCCTACGATGGCCGGAACAAAGAACCCGTCACTCTGCCCATCAAGTTCCCCCTGCTCCTCGCCCAAGGTGTTGAGGGCATCGCCGTCGGCCTTTCCTGCCGCATCCTCCCCCACAACTTCATCGAACTCTGCGAGGCCTCCGTCGCCGCTCTGCGCAAAGAGGAGTTCAACATCCTGCCCGACTTTCCCCAGGGCGGCATCATGGACGCCAACGACTACAACGGCGGCCTGCGTGGCGGTCGCGTCCGAGTCCGTGCCCGTATCGAAGTCGGCGATAAAAAGAATCAGCTCCGCATCATCGAGGTTCCCTTTGGCACCACCACTGGCTCGGTCATGGACTCCATCGTCGCCGCCAATGACAAGGGCAAAATCAAGATCCTCCGGGTCGAGGACAACACGGCTGCCGAGGTCGAAATCAACATCTATCTGCCACCTGGCATTGATGCCGACCAGACCATCCAAGCCCTCTACGCCTTCACCGACTGCGAGATCTCGCTCCCTCCGAACGCGGTGGTCATCCAGGACAACAAACCCCGCTTCATCGCCGTCAACGACCTCGTCAAAGTCTGCGCTGAACACACCCGCGACATCCTCGGTCGCGAGCTGGAAATCAAACTCAGCGAGCTCGAAGAAAAATGGCACTTCTCCTCCCTTGAGAAGATCTTCATCGAAAAACGCATCTACCGCGACATCGAAGAATGCACCACCTGGGAGGCCGTGATTGCCGCCATTTGGAAAGGCCTCAAACCCTACCTGAAATTGCTCAAGCGCGATGTCGTGGACGACGACATCGCCCGCCTCACCGAGATCCGCATCAAGCGCATCTCGAAGTTCAATGCCTTCGAAGCCGACGAACACATCGCCGCCCTCGAAAAGGACATCGCCGAGGTCGAACGCCATCTCAAGCAGCTCACCCGCTACACCATCGCCCATTTCGAGCGCCTCAAGAAAACCTACGGCCCCGGCCAGGAGCGCCGCACCGAGATCTCTTCCTTCGAACGCGTCGCTGCCTCCGAGGTCATCATGGCCAACGAGACCCTCTATCTTAACGCCAAAGACGGCTTCGCGGGCTACGGCTTGAAGCGCGAGGGTGAACCTCTCTTCAAATGTTCCCCCCTCGACGACCTCATCTACTTCTCCCCTGAAGGCAACGTCACCGTCTCCAAGATGGCTCCGAAGCTCTTCGTCGGCAAAAATCCCCTCCTCATTGAGCTCTTCAAAAAAGACGACGAATCGGTCTATACCGTCATCTACCGCGATGGCCGCGCCGGTCGCACCTATGCCAAGCGTTTCCGCATGGGCGGCATCACCCGTGACAAAGCTTATCCCATCACTCAGGGCACCCCCGGCTCACGCATCCTTTACTTTGCCAAGCACGCTACCGAAGCCGAGAGCGACGCCCAGACCCTGGCCGTCATTCTCAAACCCGCGCTCTACCTGCGCAATCTAACCCTCACCATCCCCATGGCCTCGCTCGCCATTAAAAGTCGGGGCGCCCTCGGCAACATCGTCACCAAGCATGCCGTGGATCGCATCATCCGCCAGAAAAAGGAAACCGCTCAGAATCCCGCTCCAGGAAGTCCTGAAGCGTGAGGCGGTGCCGACTCCCCGGGTGGGGACTAGATTGCCTCTGCCAACTCGAACGCATTCCTGTCGGGGAATGCGTCTGAAGTTGGCAGAACCTTTACAGTTTGCTCAAGGCATCATCCAGAGAGGCGATCAGACTTGTGATCGTTTCATCCGTCTCATCCCCCATGTTTGAAATGCGGAAAGTCTTGCCCTTGAGCTTGCCGTAGCCGCCGTCAATGATCAGCGAATGGTCCGACTTCAGGATCGAGTTCAATTTCGCCACATCGATTTCCCGATTGTTAGCCACGCAGGTGAGCGACTTCGAGCGATACCCCTCAGGAGCAAAGAACTCAAACCCATTGCGGCGCACCCAGTCATGGACCAAGCCATTCAGACGCTCATGCCGCGCAAAACGGTTATCGATGCCTTCGTTGAAGATCACTTCCAGCTGGTGCTTCAATCCATAGATCAGCGAGATGCAAGGCGTGCTCGGCGTCATGCTCTTCTCGCCGTTAGCGCGGAACTCCAAGAAATCAAAATAATAGCCGCGATCAGGCATCGTAGCTGCCCGCGCATACGCCGCCTCGGAAGCGGTGAACAAGGCCAGCCCTGGAGGCAAGGCAAAGGCCTTTTGACTCCCTGTCAGCAGCACATCAATGCCGAGTTCATCAAAAGCCATCGGTACCGTGGTGAAACCCGAAACGGAATCCACAATGAACATGACATCGGGATACTTCGCCTTCAGCGCAGCAATCTCCTTGATAGGGTTGAGCACCCCCGTGGAGGTCTCATTGTGAATCAAAGTCAACGCATCGAACTCTCCTGTTGCCAAGCGTTTGTCGATCTCTTCCGCGAGGATAGGCTGACCCCACTCCACTTGATAGGCCTCAGCCTGCTTACCGCAGCGT
>JBIIUD010000365.1:0-4247 GCA_044340175.1 Verrucomicrobiaceae bacterium | reverse complement strand
CGCCGGTCTCGGCTTTCGCTTGAACGACCACGTCAGCCTCGGCCTCGGTTATCGCGCCCTCGCCGTGGACTACAACAAAGGCGCCTTCGCCCTCGACACCCTCACCCACGGCCCCCTGATGGGACTCGAAGTTCGCTGGTGAGCCGTTTTTGGCACCCAGATCCGCCTTTTTGCTCCTCACCCAATCGCCCGCTTCAGCAGATTCTCTGTGATGCGCTGCACCCGCGCATCCGGCCCATGCGGGCGCGAGTAGTGGCTCCACACTGGCACCGTGCCCGGCGGCTTACTCATCGCTAGGCCCCACCAGATCGTGGCGGCATTGAACACAAAGTTGCCCTTTGGCCCCGGATAAATAGTGGCCGCCCACTGCTGCGGATTCCTGCCGCCCTGCCAAGCCGTGCCCGCCGCCACCACTTCCAACCCCGGCAGATCCTTGGGCGGATCGCCATGATATTCCCAGCCGATCAATCCCGGCACCGCGTCCCCTGCCTTCATCCCCGTGCCCTCAAACAGCCAGTGCTCTGGCTTCACACACACCCAGTCGCCGCCCCCATTGACGGGGCTCACATTGCGCGCGCCCATCAGGTAGCCCTCGTCGGGCCCGCGATGAAGATAGGGGCCGTATTGCTGCTCCCGCTCCACCGCATACAGGTAGTCACCACCATACGGTCCGCCGCGAAAGATCCGGCGTTTTTCCCCGCCCGCTGCATTCGCAGAAAACGGCGTCACCCAGCACACGCTGTTGCCAGAAAGAAACAGCAGATTGACCCCGGCCTCACGCATCGTCACCACGCTCTCATACTGCCGAATGTCCCAGTACTCGTCATGACCGATGCTGATGAACGCCTTGCACTTCAGCCCACGGTCTGGCGTGATCATGTCGGCATTTGAACCATACGTCACATCATACCCCTGCTGCTCCAGCCAGTAAGCCATGGGAAACTCAAAGCACAGCCACTCCCCACTGCCCACCGACTGCGGGTTCTCATAAATTTGCGCATACTTCGAGTAGGGCCGATCAAAACTCACCTGCGCCACCCCACCCTGATTCCCAGACGGATGAATGTAGAGCGAGTTCGCCTCCGGCCACCGATTGTAAGCCTGCCACGTGTTGTCGCTGCATTGCAAAAGCACCTCCGCCCGCCGCTCATCCGTCACGATGAACACCACATAACTCTGCCAGTAAGGCAGATCCGCCGAGTCCGGCAACGTCGTCAACCGACCCAGGTACACCCCGCTCACCCAGTCCTCCGGAATCGTCAACTCCGCGCACGCCTCCCAGCGACACTCCCGGATCAAGCCCACGCCCTCGGCCTCCGGCACCGGTTGTTCTTTCCCCTGAAACGGCCCGAGTTCGGTCATCAACCGCGCGCCGCTTCCCCCATAATAACCTGTCCGGAAAATCTCCAACTTGAACCGCGCTACCGGCCTCGTGCTCACATGAAAAGCAATCACCTCCCCCGCCTTCACACTCTGCCTCGATGCATAGCCTTCGATCAACCCCGTGCGAAATCCCTGTCCCAGATCCATCCGCACCCGCGTCAGTTGCCAGTCCACCGCTCCCGGCTTGGCGTTCTCTTTTTGAATGGTGTTCACCCCAGACCAAAGCCGCAGTCACCCGCTATCTTTCTTCCGCTCATTCATTCGGATTCCTGTCAAAACCCACTCTTCCATGACGTTTAGCCCTTCGTGATGAACCGCGCCTTCTTGTTCCTACCCCTCGCTGTCACTTCGACTCTGCTCGCCGACTGGCCCCAATGGCGCGGCCCCACGCGGGGTGGCGTCTCCAATGACACCTCTCCCATCACCGACTCCGTCCCCGAGGCCGGCCTCACCAAGCTCTGGGAAAGCGATGCCATCCCGAGCGATCACTACGGTGGCCACGGCAGCCCGGTCGTCGCCGGTGAGCGCGTGTACATGAGCATCGTCTGGCATGAACGCATCCCCTCCGAGCAGCGGGAGATCGATACCGAAGCCATGCAGCAGCTCAATCATCGCGGCACCTCGCCCGAGCTCGCCAAAAAACTCGAGGACACGCGCCTCGGTCTCAGCCCACGACTTCGTGGAGAAAAGCTGGACGCCTTCATCGAGCAATGGCTCCAGGACAACATGGACGAAAAAGAACGCATCGCCCTCGGCTCCTGGGCCGCCTCACGCTTCAAAGCCGGCCGCACCGCTTTCCCCTTGGCCGAGCTCGACAAAGTCGCCGCCCGTCAAAACAAACCCTTCCCCACCGCCGACGCGTTCCGTCAGTGGATGGACCAAGAGCAATTCTCTCCTGAGCTGAAGGAAAAACTCCTCAGCGCCGTGCCCAACACCATCAAAGTCGCCAGCGACGTGATCGTTTGCCTCGACCTCGCCTCCGGCAAGGAAATCTGGCGCTACAAAGGCGAAGGTCTGCCCGTGGGGCGCAACGCCTCCAGCACTCCAGCGGTCATTGACGACCGCGTCTATGCCGTCGCCAGCACCCACCTCTACTGCGTCGATGCCACCACCGGCAAAGAAGTTTGGAAGACCCCGCTCACTCGCAAAGGCCCCGCCGCCTCCCCTCTCGTCGCCGACGGCAAAGTCTTCATCGGCGCCGGCACGGCTCAAGCCTATGACATCGCCTCTGGCAAGCTGCTGTGGGAACAAAAAGAGGCCAAAGGTGACACCGGCAGCCCCCAGTGGTGGCAGCCCGCCACTGGCACACCCATCTTGCTCCACACCTCCAACAACGCCTTGCTCGGCCTTGATCCTAACACCGGTGAAATCAAATGGACGGTCGAAGGCGGCGGCCAATCCACCCCCGTCACCAGCGGCGACTGGCTTGTCTTTTACAGCGGCGCCGACGGCGTCGGTCTGCGCGCCGCGAAGTATCAAAAAGACGCAGCGCCGAAAACCGCTTGGTCCCACTTCTGGGTCACCCGCCGCTACTCCGGCTCTCCCATCATCCACGAAGGCCACGTCTATCTGACCTGCGGCGAGAAGCACCAATGCGTGAACTTGGAGACCGGCGAGGTCCGCTGGCAACAGACCGCCTCCAGCACCATCACCTCCCCCATCTTGGCCGACGGCAAAATCATCGTGCTTGAAAACAACGGCAGCCACGTCTCCCTCACCCGTGCCAACCCCGGTGCCCACGCCCAACTCGCCCGCGTTCGCATCGACGCCATGGGCTGCACCTCGCCCGCCCTCGCCAACGGCCGCCTCATCGTCCGCCAAAAAGAAAAACTCGCTTGCTTCGACCTCCGCCCCGCCCCTTAGAGCATTTTAATTTAAGATGTGGCCGCTGATTTGGGAGCGCTGGGGCATTTGAGAACATACGTCCCAAGCTGACGACGAACCAGATCCACCTCCGCCCCGCCCCTTAGCCTGCTTCTCAGTCCAGAACAACAGCGGGCGCTCAACCCGCCTTCTTGCCCGCCCGCTTGGTCGCCGGAGCCGTCACGGTTGGCACCGCTGAAGTCAGCGCAGGCACCGTAGAACCCGCAACTTGCTGAGCCACCTTGGCCGCAGTCGACCCCAGGAATCTCGCCGCTTCTACGGCATCCTCGCCATAGTGCCGGTAAGCCAGACGGGACAATTCTTTCTCCACCCAGGGCAGCAATTCCAAGTCTGGCGAGGACTGGGCCGCGTGGATGAGCGTGGTCAGGGCATCCCGCATCCGGGTGACCGTACTGGAGGCACCAGGATGACGTTGCGAGTTCGTTCCAAGCGGGATGTCCGATGGCAACAGCACATCCGAATTCGAAAGGGCACAGGCGCGCTGAATCGTGTTCTCCAGCTCCCGCACATTGCCAGGCCAGTCGTAGGCTTCCAGGAAGGACAGGGCATCTTCGGTGAAGCGCATGGCCAAACCGCGACGGCGACTGGAAATGCGCTGAAGGAAAAACTCCGCCAGCAGGCTCACATCTTCCCGGCGCTCTCTCAATGGCGGGATGTGAATGCGCACCACATTCAAACGATAAAACAAATCCTCACGGAAGGTACCCTTGGCCACCTCAGCCTCCAGGTCCTTGTTCGTCGCCGCTAGCACGCGCACGTCACAGCGCAGCGTCTGATTGCTGCCGACTCGAGAGAAATCACCATTCTGCAGCACGCGCAGCAGCTTGCTTTGCACGGCGAGAGGCATGTCTCCAATCTCATCCAAAAACAGAGTACCACCGTCGCACTGCTCAAAGCGCCCAATGCGCTGCGCCACCGCTCCAGTGAAAGCGCCTTTTTCGTGCCCAAAGATTTCGCTCTCCAAAAGATTGTCAGGAATG